>JAJRYP010000118.1 GCA_024275695.1 Patescibacteria group bacterium
AACATGGTGCAGTAAAGTTGTACTGTTTGAAAAATTTAACTTATGCACCTTATTTTATGATAGTTCCAATTAGTGATATTAAAAATCATGTTGATAAAGAAATTACAGTAAGGGGATGGATGTTTAATAAACGAAGTAGCGGGAAAATTCATTTCTTACAGCTTCGTGACGGCACAGGCATGATTCAAGGAATAGTTTTTAAAAATGACGTCACCGATGATGTTTTTGATAAAGGTGAAAAGTTGACGATGGAATCTACGGTTTCGGTTACGGGAACCGTTACAAAACACCCAAAATTTGACGATGTTTTTGAAATGCAGGTTAGAGATATCGATATTCATCATCTAAATGACGATGAGTATCCGATTTCCAAAAAAGAACATGGGCCGGATTTTTTGTTAAACAACCGTCATTTATGGCTACGTTCAAAAAAACAATGGGCAATTCAGAGAGTTAGAAACACAATTATTAACGCAACATACAAGTACCTGAACAAGGAGGGCTTTATTAAGATTGATTCGCCAATTCTGACTCCAAATGCGTGCGAAGGAACTACCGAACTCTTTGAAATTGATTATTTCGATGAAGGGAAAGCGTATCTTTCTCAGTCGGGACAGCTATATTTGGAAGCAGCTATATTTAGTGTTGGAAAATGTTTTGATTTCGGGCCGGTTTTTCGAGCCGAGAAATCAAAAACACGACGTCATCTAACGGAATTTTGGATGATGGATGCCGAAGCTGCTTTTGTTGAGCATGAAGAAAACATGAAAATTCAGGAAGAATTGATCACATATATTGTTGAAAAAGTTCTTGAAAAAAATATGACCGAACTGAAAGTTTTGGAGAGAGATATTGAGCCTTTAAAAAAGATTAAGCCACCGTTTATTCGAAAAACACATGCCGAAGTTGTAGCTGAATTGCGGGAAATGGGTTCCGATATTGAAGAAAATCACGATTTGGGCGGCGATGATGAAACAATTTTAACCCAAAAATACGACAAACCTATTTTTGTCGAGAAATATCCCGCGGAAGTTAAGGCTTTTTACATGAAACGCGACCTTAAAGACAATTCGCGCGTTTTATGCTGCGATCTTCTTGCGCCTGAAGGATATGGAGAAATTATCGGCGGAAGCCAACGTGAAGATGACTATAACGTATTGTTGGAACGAATTAATGAACACAAATTGCCTCTTGAAGCATTCCAATGGTATTTGGATCTGCGAAAATACGGATCGGTTCCTCACAGCGGATTTGGATTCGGATTAGAAAGATTAACCGGTTGGATTTGCGGAACAAAGCACATTCGCGAAACTATACCGTTTCCACGAATGATTAACAGAATAACCCCTTAAAATTATGCATCTGGGAGTACGGATACATGCAAAAGAAGGAACTGTTGATACTTACGATGAAATCACAGTCGCTTACTATTATTTAAATATTCTAAACGAACAGCTTGCAAATGCCGGATGGGACAGGAATAGTATTAAATACAAATCACACAGGATTGAAAATAATGAATTTAGATTTGAAGCGACAGCTCCTCGCGGATTAGAGGAGTGGATATGTTGTTTAAAATATTTTTCCGGGATAAAAATTCATAAGGATGAAATAATATTTACATTAAAAGTTCCATTGCAAGATAGTCAATTAAATAACGATCCTCAAACAGAATCTGTAAAAAAAAGCACACATAGAAGAATATCCGCAACTATTTAACAATTCTTCTAATTGTCGGTGAAATCTGCGTCCAGATCACATAGGGTATTGTTTTGCATGTGTCCGCCATCCATTTAACGCAATTTTTTTGTAAACGATTATTACCAATAATTTCAATCAAGTGCATTTTTTTTGGATTCTTAACATTCGAAAGATCAATCATAGTTAAATTCATACAGACACGACCGAGAATTTTGCATGGTTTATTTTTATAATACAAATAACCTCTGTTACTTAAACGTCTATCGATTCCTTCATAATATCCGGCCGGTATAAGACCGATTTTCATTTCTTTCGGAGCAACAAAAGTGCAACCATAGCTCACACAATCATCTTTTTTCAAATCTTTAATATCTATTAGTGTGGACCTAAAAGTCATCACGGGCTTTAATTTTTCAAAATGACATTTTTTAAAATCTTTATCGTTTGCGTCCAGGGAAGATTCTCCATATATGCCAAGACCTAAACGAATCATGTTAAAATCTTTTGAGAATATTTTTCCCGCCCCGGCAGTTGCCGCAATATGTTTCCATTTCGGATTTAAATTCAAGTTTTCCGCTATTTTAAGGACTTTTTTGAATTTTTCAACTTGCTTGCGAGTAAAATTGTTTTTACTTCCATTATCGGCATCGGCCAAATGAGTACAAATCCCTTCCAGTTTGAGATTTTTATAGGTTTTAATAAGCCTTAACGCCTCTTCCACGTCTTTAAAATTCACACCCTGACGATGCATTCCCGTATCTACTTTTAAATGAACTTTTATTTTTCTACGCAGCTTCCCAAGTTCAATAATCGTATCTTTATCCATCATTGTTACAGCCACATTTTTAAACTTCATATATTTATAATTCTTCGGATGAGTATAGCCGATAATCAAACTTGGCGTTTTCATGCCCGCTTTTTGAAGTTCAAACGCTTCATAAAAACTATCCACTACGAAATATGGAGGATTTAACGGATCCAGTATTTTTGCAATCTCAACAAGCCCGTGACCGTATGCGTTACTTTTTAAAACCGGGCAAATCTCAGCTTCTTTATGAAGCTTCTTGAAATATCTATAATTATATCGAATAGCGTTTTTAGAAAGAGTGATGGTATTTAAAACCGTCAGTTTGCGACTCATCTTCCTTCTTAACCGTTGCTTGTAATAGAAAATTTTTGCGAGCATGTTCTTATTAAACCGTATCATGCTTCCGAAGGCAAATGTATATTATTGAGCATCGTCAGCTACGTCCGTCTCTATCGTAATTTCCGGTTCCTCTGTATCTCTACGTTTAGCGTCATTGAATATTTCAAAAACCAATCTCACATCCTTTGCGGATTGCATACGAATTACTTCCCTTTCCGTAGCTATACTAATTGGCTTACCTCCACTGAAACAAATAATATTTTCACTTCGACTTCCTTCTTTGGGGATACAAATAACAACACCCGCGTTCCATTTTTTAGACGATTGGAACGACAAATCTCCATGCATTTCGCGAACATGCTGTCTGGAAACATACGCACCCAAACCTTTATGATCTTTTCTATCATCACCGTTTACCTTAACCGACACGCCTTTCTGTGTTAAAAAATCCGTTAGATCTTCATATGATTTTACAGTTCCAAATGACTGCTTTTGAATCTTCTTCATATTATAAGGGGCACCTTTATCCGCAATAATTATGATCACGACATCTTTACCGTCAACTTTTTCATTTACAGCTTTAAAGTAAAGATAAGGCTCTCCCCTATCGCGAAACGCCTGCAAAACTTCCGGAGAGACTTTTTTATGTTCAAACGCTCCCTTCGCAAGTTCCAAACAAATCTGTATTAACTTATAACGGTTAATATTTTCAATTCTAATATTCGAAGTGCAATCAATGGAAATTGGCAAAGACTCCATGTCGTCTTGATCTTGAGAGACTCTGGCGTTTAAGAGTGCTTCAACATGAAAGAAAGTTTCCATAACATTCGTTTCTCCAATTTCGCACATCCCAAGTAATTCTTGTTGGTATCCCGTAAGTATTTCCGAAAATGAATGTAGCGCGCGAAGTTGATGTTGTATTGAATATAAATCTACCGGCGGGTCATCTACATCTGCCAATTCACCATAGGGTAAAACAATTTTTTTGAGAAAATCTTCAAATACTTTTGCAATGCTGAATATATTACGCAGTGCATGTCCAAAACGTCTCGACATAGATACAAGCTGCCTCCATTCGTCATTTTCCAAATCAACTTTATCAAAAGGAAACGGATATTTTTCCCGCCCATCATTATCGGAAGGAACACTCTGAAGCACAAAAGATTTTAAAATGTTACTTAAAGTAATCATTTCATTGATACTTGCTTCAAGATTTTTAAACGCATCTCCACCAAGCTGCTTTATTCTTAAACGCATCATATCTATAGCTACATTTTTAGGTCCGGCAAGGGATTGGCCCTGTATAAAATTTAACAGCATTTTCAATTCTCTATGTTCAAAACACTTCTTAATTGCTTCTATTGTATGCGCGGCAGTATAACGAAAAAGTCGAATCAAAAACGCGTTTCTTTCTTGCGGATCCGGATAATGCTGCGGGATCATATTTTTTAGAAACAAATACGTAAGAACAGTTATAGTTGAACTTCCATCTTTTCCTTTAACAGATTTAGCCATCCCCGGTTCTAAAAATTCAGATTGCACTCTGGATCGACAATTTTTCAAAAATTTAACCTGTTTATCAATACCGGCCTCACCTCCACCCAAGTGAAGTTTAGCCTCTTCGTCGAGAAATGCTCTAAACATAGGAAGATCATCAATCTCAATATGTTCTTTTTGTACAGGTTCTTGTTCAGACATTAAATCAAGATTAGCAAGACAAACATGATACTTTTTATTCAAATTATGTCAACTATATCTTAACTAAGAAATGCTCTACCAAAACAGCTTTTGCTGTTCTTTAGGTCTACGCGGAAAGTTTTGCGTCTTTTTAGCATGTTAATTACACAATTCCATACTATTTAATAAAAATCTTTCATATTTATATCTTATAAGAGTAAAGTGGTAGTATAGATATTACTAATTTTATTACTATGAATCCTATTTTTGCCGGAATACTTGGTTTCCTACTGGTTATTTTTATTCTTGGACTTATATTCGCGATTCCAACATGGTTTCTTTGGAATTGGCTAATGCCCGCTATCTTTGATTTACCTACTATTAGCTTATTACAAGCTTTGGGGTTAAATCTGCTTGCGGGGATACTATTTAAAAGCTCAACAAAAGTCGAAAAATGGTCTTCAAGATGGGAGTAAATTAATTTCTTGTAACGATACGCACAGATGAAACGAAATCTTACCGAAGGTTCCATTGTTAAGGCACTGCTTGCTCTGGCACTACCTATCATACTTGCGAATATTTTTCATACGGTTTATCAATTAACAGATACGTTTTGGGTTGGAAGACTTGGCGCTCGTGCTGTTGCTGCTGTGAGTTTAAGCTTTCCAATTATCTTTTTACTAATTTCACTTGGATCCGGACTTGCTATCGCGGGTTCAATTTTGGTTGCCCAGTACAAGGGACAAGGCAATGACGAAAAAATTGATTATGTAACCGCGCAAACACTTAGCTTAATGTTTTTTATCTCTTTAATCCTTGCCACGGCCGGTTATTTTATTTCCCCACTCTTTATCGACGCAATGAATCAGGAAGCGATAGTTGCAAAAGACGCTATTTTATACATGCGGATTTCTTTTACAGGTGTTCCCTTCATGTTTCTTTTCTTTGTATTTCAAGCGGTTATGAGAGGAATCGGAGATGTTAGAACTCCACTTTATATAGTTATTGTAACTGTTTTGTTGAATTTTATTTTGGACCCTTTATTCATTTTAGGATGGGGGCCAATCCCGCCATATGGAGTTCTTGGTGCCGCTGTGGCGACGATCAGCACGGAGGCATTATCGGCAATTGTCGGGATGATTCTCTTGCTTCGCGGAAACCGCGGAATTAATTTACGATTAAAGGATCTAAAACCCGATTTCTTACTTATAAAAAAGTTATTTAAACTTGGATTCCCGGCTTCCATAGAACAAGGAACTCGTTCCTTCAGCATGGTTGTCATGACTTTTCTCGTTGCAACCTTCGGAACATATATTGTTGCGTCATATGGATTAGCTACACGAATTCTTGGATTCATCATAATTCCGGCCATCGGTCTTGCCATGGCAACATCTACATTAGTCGGACAAAACATGGGAGCCGGAAAAATTGAACGTGCAAATCAAACAATGAAAAAAAGTATAAAGATTGGATTTTTCGTGTTAACAATAGTTGGAATTTTATTATTCATTTTTGCCGAACCGATCTCTTCCGCGTTTATTCCGGGCGACGCAACAGTTATCAAAGAGAGTTCCATATTTTTGAAAATAATGTCTTTAACATTTGGATGTATTGGAATGCAAATGGGAATAATTGGAACGCTAAGAGGATCCGGAAATACAAAAACCGCAATGAATCTTTCTATTTTCGTCCTGGTTGTAATGCTTTCCATGGCATATATACTTTCAAAACATACATCGTTCGGACATCTCGGAATATGGATCGCATACCCAATTTCGAATGTAGCCGGCGCGCTTGCGGGACTCTATTTTATTGTGAGAGGGAAGTGGAAAGAAAAGAAAATCACGTGAAATTTTATTGGGAATAACAATCGAAGATCATGTCATCCGGAAAATTGTATGGCTCTATTTCGAGGCATGTGTATACACCATGGCCATCAACAACAATCCTCCATTTCCCTTCTACTTTCGCCGCCAGAAACATTCCACCATCTCCTATTGCTTCCCCTAATTTAACCATCCCACGCATATGATTTTCACTTTCATGAGTTGGTGTAACAGTTATTGATTCAATTTCTTTGTCAAATTTTTCCGCAAACGCGGCCCGGACTTCCAAAACACTTTCGCCGGAAGTCTCATCTTCCATGACAGGTTCTTCGGTTTTCGGAGTATCAACAACCTGTTCTTGAGCAGTTTCGGCCAATTCCGTAAAATTTTCACCGGCTTCTTCGGCACATCCGTTTAAAACAAAAATGGAAATTAAAAACACAATACTTGCGAGGAGTGATAATTTAGCTTTCATAAAGAATAGATTATTTATAAAAGTTATCTATATTATAAATAATCCCGACGACATTGCAACAAATATAAATCTATTCTTCCTCTTCTTCTCTTACTTCTTCTTCAAGTTTATTCAATTTCTTTCTATGTAATTGAAGATAAATACCTGATGAAACAAGAAGAATTCCTCCAACAAGAATTCGCATATTAAAGGGCTCGTTTAAGATAAACAGGGCAAGTGTTATGGCAACCATTGTGCTTACAATAGTAAGTATTATTGAACTGGTTTCAGCTTCCACCTTCTCTAAAGCAAGATTTTGGAACAAATAAGCAATTCCCGTAGAAAGAACACCAACAAATATTAAATAAATTGAAAAATTTCCAAATCCATAAATAAACGGAAACGGAAGCAAGAAAAACAGTGCAAAAAAGAAAAACCAGAAAACATCTCCGATTGAATGTGTTTTATCGACCATACGCATAACCGGAACAAGTAAACCGTAGACAGCCGTTGATAAAATAGCAAGCACGCTACCGATTAACCCCTCCGATCTTAAAGGATTCATTATAAAGAGGCCTATACCAGCTATAACAAGCGCCATAATTTTAACTGCCGTGATACGTTCACTTAAAAGGAAATAGGCAAATATAAATACAAAAAACGGAAATATTGAAAGAATAAACGCCACATTTTGTATCGGAGCAAATAAATATGCCAAATTTGTTAATGAAATTGTAATTGCAATTAATAGTCCAATCGGGATATATAACTTCAAATCTCTTTTTTTTACCTTAAAAGTCGTTTTATCCAAAACCGGACATAAAAATAACAACACAATAAAGCCAAAAAACACTCTATAAAAATTAATCACCATAGGATGAACCGAATCCCCGATAAGTTTAATAAATATACCTATAGTTCCAAATAACGCGGCCGCCAGTATGACAAAAATATAATTTTTCATTTTATTTTAGCAGAAAACCTCACGTATATTCTACCATATTTTTAACGCCATGTATATTCGTCAAAAATCTACCTTTTTGAAAAAACAATTACATTCGGCACTTTCACAAGACTGTCATACATTTCTTCATAGCTTCCTTTCTTTATTGAAATTCCCGTAGAAGTTCCGCCATCAAGATTGAGCACATGAACGAAATCTATATCTGTTTTAATTAGTTCAACCATAAGGTCGTAAAGAGTGATTCTATGATCATCAACGATTATTATATAAATGAAGCCTTCTTTATCGATTCCAATTGCCGTTCTTCGAGCAATCTTTCCGGAATCTTCCTGAAATCCGCGTACAGAATTTTTAATTAAAAACGGATAGCTTTGAAGAGCAAATTCAAGTTTTTCTCCACTTTGCAAAGGATCACGACCGGAGTCGCGAATTTTAAGTATATTGTTTTCAACTACCAATACTCCTGACAAATTTTGATCAAAAATACGCTCTCCGATACGGTTATAATCGATTTTTAAATATCCGGAAGGCGTATAATCTTCATGAAAATATGCGCCATTAATAATAAGCTCCGCATCCTCAATAAATTCATCCCATTCAGAGATATATTTCGGATTCGCAGAAGAATACTGCATCGAAATATTAAAATCATCGGGATTTAACCTGAATATCTTAATCACTTCAATTTCTTTGCCTGTTTCATATTCCCAATCAAGAAAAGCCAAAGAATCATCAATTTCATACCAACTGTCACTATATGGATAGTTGGCTGTGGGGATTAAGTCATCGCATCCGGTAACCAAGAATATAAATGACATGCCAAATGCCATCAAAATTATCCTTTTCATTATAAATTTTTACAAGCCGTAAGAATTCTATCACAATTTCTTAAGCTTTCTATACAAAATATATGAATATATTATCGGTACGACCACCGCAACTGCTATAACTGCTATCATTACGGCTGCCAATTGCCATTTTACAAATCCATTTATCAATATAACAATGCCGGCAAAAAGAAATGTCCATCCGCCGATACGCTGTGTTTTATTCCAAACTTCTTCACTATGAAGCGTCCAGGGAGTTTTAATTCCAACAAAATAATTTTGACGAACTTTTCCCAAATAATTTCCAATAACGATAAATAAAACCCCGATTCCTCCAAGTATAAAAGGTGTAATTGGAACATTTGGATTTAGCGCAATATAAAGACTCACAAAATACATATAAGCAAAAAATAAAACAAAAACCGTTTGAAGAATTAGCCACGGACGACGAAACAGAACATATTTTTCTTTGCGTGGATCAATCATACTTAATATAGGGAAAAGCAATGCGATAGCTAAAGTAATTCCCGGAAACAGCAAAATCGCACTATTTTTTGACATATAGGCATCCGCTTGTCCTTCTATATTCCAATGAGTTGGCATTTGATCCGGCAGTTTATCAAATAAAAACCATCCGGTCCCAAGCATTACAACAACTATTAAGAGTTGCAAAAATCCTTATAGATAACAGCGATACGAATACTTCAATGATGCTAAAAGCCGTGCAACTTGAAAGAATGGCTGAGAAAGGAACCGGGCAAATTCAAGAAACGCTTGGAAAAATATCAAACGAAACACATGAAGCCGTAGTAATACCAAACGCTCCTGGTGGTGCCGCGGGGCGGAATTGAACCACCGACACGAGGATTTTCAGTCCTCTGCTCTACCACTGAGCTACCGCGGCAAATATCTTCGCATAAAGCGATCAAAAAAGAGTATAACCTTATGGCCTCAAAGATGGCAAGAAAAAATCTAACCCGCCATTTGATCATTATCGGATTTTTTTGTTCACAATCATTTAATCTTTCCCGGATAAATCCTTCGATATCATGAATTTTTCCAAAAAAATACCTGGTTACTATCGGTGTCATTTCATGTACAAATTCTCCACCTTGTTGCTCCAATATCGCGGTTTGCACTGCTCTTAATTCTCGCTCGCAAGCAGCGGATCTTTTTTGAAGTACATAGACTTCCGCCTCCAAAACCTCCAATCTTTCTTTTTTTGTTTGAATTTCTTTATCAAGTTCCGGAATCTAAAAAGATCCCGGTTTTAGTGGAGGTTTTTTTGAAAAACAATGTCGATGTGGATCAAAAAGAACAGTTAGATTTTAACGAACATCCAAGATTAATCCATTTTGTTCTGTATCTAAACGCCATTGACACATTTGTTTAACAAATTCCGTACTAGTACGGAATTTCGTTTTATAACCTAGTTTGCATTCTATATAAACTTTTGACTTCACGGAAAGCGACAATTTGCCAAAAAGTTTAGATCCCGGGATCGGTAAACCTGTGAGATCATAAGAGTCGCTCTTTAGCAAAAAGAGCATGTGAAGTAAGCATAAAAAAACCTCCACAAAGCAGCTTTCGTCGCTTTCCGGATGATGCCCGAAAAAATCGGGATCTTTTTAATCGTGAGATGTTAAATAAAATCTAAAAAAGCGCTTGATCAGCTTTAATAAATGCATCAGCCTCTTCTTTAGTCCAGGTTTTTATTTTTTTAAGATCGTTTTCGCTAACCGTTTCAGAGCGATTCTCTTTAATTCTCAAGACTTTTTTAAGCTGTGCTTTTGATATTAGAACTCTTTTTCGTGCTCGCTTCATATTTTTCGGATTGTTCTCGGCAAACATTATGTAACTTCCGCAGTTTGCACAATCGACGCGAATCATTTTCGAATCGGGAAGCAAACTTAAGACTCCTTTCGTCTCTTTTTCGCATTTATTACAGTAGTAACCGTTTCCGGTTTTTTGCGATTTCATCGAAATATCCGATGTTGGCTGTTTCATCGATTCCTCAACGGCAATTTTATCGACACGTTGGTTAAATTTATTATCAGAATGACCCTTTACCCAATGCCACTCAATTCGTACATCTTTCAATTTTTCAAGCACCGTGTCCATTTTTTCCCAAATATCATGATTTTTTTTACGTTTCCATCCTTGTTTCATTGAATTAACAACTAAACTTGAATCGCTATAAATTTCCGTATCGCGTCCGTCTCCATTTTCAGAAAGCCACTTCAACGCTTCCAAAACCGCCGTCATCTCCATACGATTATTGGTAGTATTCGGTTCTCCTCCACGTAAAACAACCTCTCTCCCATTCATCATAATTAAAGCTCCCCATCCTCCGGCACCCGGATTTCCAAGACAACTGCCATCTGTATAGATTATATTTTTTTTCATATAGAGACGAGTTTTAATGAGTCTCTCGCGAGCGAAAACTTATCGCGAGCGTAGTGTGAGCGGAGCGAACTCCTTATGATTCTTTCTCACTTTCTGGTAAAATTGCAATAACGCAATCATTTCACAAGATAGAAGAAATTCGTAAATCCTGCAAATTATGTATAGCAGTTTTATCATTCTGATGCTGATCTCTATCGCTCCAATCATCATTTTACTTTGGTATTTTGATCATTTGGACAAAGAGCAAAAGGAATCCAGAAGATTTTTATGGTCGATATTTTTGTGGGGCGTTTTAATTACTTTTATTGCGGGTGCAATTGAATTTGTTCTTGAACTTTTATTTGCGGATCTGTTTTTTGTTCCAATGGTTCAAGTTTTCTTTACGGCATTCATATTTGTCGCCGTAACTGAGGAAAGTCTTAAATATTGGGTTGTTAAAAGGAAAGCATATGATCATCCGGCTTTTAACGAACATTTTGACGGGATTGTTTATACGGTGGTCGCGAGTCTTGGCTTTGCGGCATTGGAAAATGTTTTATATGTAATGGAAGGTGGTCTTTATATTGGAATTATAAGAGCACTTTTGGCTGTTCCCGCGCATGCTCTTTTTGGAGCAATTATGGGTTATTATATTGGTCTTGCGAGATTTGCAAGACATCCCGGAGAAGAAAAGTTATTACTTGGAAAAGGGCTTATTCTTGCCATTATATTTCATGGTTTATACGATTTCTTATTGTTTACCCTTTCGCCTCTCGCACTTTTTGTTATTCCGTTACTTCTCGGGATGTTTATCAATGTACGTCGAAAAATTATACATCTTCATTTTCTGGATAAGATTAAGGGAGCAATTATGCCTCCAAAATGGACTTGGTGGAATTACATTAAAACAGGTATTGGAATGATCTTTTTTACGACAGGTGTTTTAATGATGTTCACCATTCTTCTTTACTTAACCAATGATCCAATTGGCCAAGAGATTTTTGAAGGAGTTGAGTTTGACATGACCAGTTCACTTATAACTGTTGGCATAATGTGGTTAATCGCGTATGCTTTTATTCGCGAGAAAAGACTTAAGAAAGCTAAACCTGAAAAAATATGAATTTTTTAAAAGAAATCTGGGGATGGATTAAAAAGGGCTGGATGAAATTCGCCCATGTTCTTGGAGTAATCAATACAACCATTCTTTTAACTATATTTTATTTTGTACTGATTGGAGTGTACGCGGTTGTTTCGAATCTCTTTAAATTACTTGCTTTGCCTTTCCGAAAAAAACCGAATACTTATTGGATTCCACATAAAGAAAACCCGGATCTTGAAAATTATAAACATCCGTTTTAATGAACGAAGAAAAAGACATCTACATATTGGGAATTTCCTGTTTTTATCACGATTCCGCCGCCGCTCTGTTAAAAAACGGAGAAATAATAGCCGCAGCCCAGGAAGAACGTTTCACGCGCATAAAACATGATGACAAATTTCCAACGCAGGCTGCTGCATATTGTCTTTCCCATGCGGGGATTAAAGTAGAAGATTTACAGTCTATCGCTTATTACGAAAAGCCGTTTGTAAAATTTGAAAGACTTTTAACAACATATATAAAAACATGGCCGCGAAGCTTTGTTTCGTTTTTAAAAGCAATGAAAGTTTGGCTTAAACAAAAGCTTTGGATTCCTTCGATTATCAGAAAAGAACTGGGGTTTAAAGGTGAGATTTATTATGTTGAGCATCATCTCTCTCACGCTGCGAGCTCTTTTTTCGCCTCACCTTTTAAAAAAGCGGCGGTGCTTACCGTTGACGGCGTTGGAGAATGGGCAACTGTAACTTATGGAATCGGCGATGGAAGTTCTTTAAAAATTTTAAAAGAAATTCATTTCCCTCATTCTCTCGGATTGCTTTACAGCGCCTTCACATACTATCTCGGATTCAAAGTTAACAGCGGAGAATATAAAGTTATGGGCCTTGCTCCTTATGGAGAACCAAAATATACCGAACAAGTTCGTAAACTTGTTGATGTTAAAGAAGACGGAAGCTTCCATTTAAACATGAAATATTTCGGATACGAATATGGTCTTAGAATGACAAACAAAAAGTTCGATAAACTATTCGGCGCTCCTCCTCGTAAACCTGAAACGAAATTAACTCAGCGCGAATTTGATATAGCGCGCAGTCTGCAATATGTTCTTGAAGAAATTTTACTAAAAACGGTTGAACATATTCATAAAAAAACCGGCGAGGATAAGCTTTGTCTTGCCGGTGGTGTTTCTTTAAACTGTGTTGCGAACGGAAGAATTCTCCGAGAATCATCATTTAAAAAGCTATATATTCAACCTGCTTCCGGAGATGCGGGTGGAGCCGTCGGTGCCGCACTTTTTGTTTATAACACCGTACTTAAAGAAAAAAATGATTATGAGATGAAAGATGTTTATTTAGGCCCGGATTTCTCGGAAAATGAAATAGAAAAACTGCTTGATGGCAACAAAATTAAATACAAGAAATATGATGAAGAAAGTCTTTTTGAAACTGTAGCGAATTATATTGACGATCAAAAAGTAATTGGGTGGTTTCAGGGACGAATGGAATATGGCCCAAGAGCTCTCGGTAATAGAAGTATTCTCGCGGATGCTCGAAATAAGGAGAACTGGCAACGTGTAAATTTGAAGATTAAATTTCGAGAAAGTTTTAGACCGTTCGCCCCTTCGGTTATCGAGGAAGATATTTCCGAATATTTTGACTTGGATGTTCCAACGCCTTTCATGCTCCTTGTTGCGCAAGTTAAAAAAGACAACATTCCGGCTGTTACTCACAAAGATAATTCGGCGCGAATTCAGAGTGTAAGCAAAGACGAGAATTATCGTTATCACAAGCTTATTTCAACATTCAAAGAAAAAACCGGAACTTCTGTTGTAATAAACACTTCGTTCAATGTTCGCGGAGAACCTATTGTGTGCAGCCCTTTGGATGCGCTAAAGTGTTTTTTGCGTACCGACATGGATATTCTTGTTATGGGCAACTATGTTGTTAACAAAAGCGACATCAACAAAGAAGCCCTAAAAGATTCCATTGATTACGAACAGGCATTTGAAAAAGACTAAATATGAAAATACTAAAAAAAATAGCTTTAAATTTTGGAATTTTCCTTGCTGTTTGTTTAATACTTTTATTAATGTCGGAACTTGCTTTTCGCATATTAATACAATATAAAGGTGCTCCAAATGTTGTAGACATGCAAATTTTCGAAGCAAATGAAATGTATGTTTGGGGACATCATCCAAATACGATTTACGATAAAACTTCTCCGATAATATCAATAAATTCTTTAGGATTTAGAGATGAGGAAATTGAGATTACAAAGCCCGAAAACACCAAACGAATATTAGTGTTGGGGGATTCTTTTACATTTGGAATTAAAGCCGAACAGGAATGGATTTTCACGGAAGTTTTGGAGGACAAATTAAATAATTTAAATGACGACTTTAACTATGAAGTTATTAATGCAGGAACAATCGGATACACAATCGACAATCAATATCTGCTGTTAAAAGAAAAGGGGCTGCAACTGGACCTGGATATGGTTGTTATCATGTTTTTTGTTGGAAATGACGTAACCGAACTTCGCAGGCATGAATGGATAACTGATGAAAACGGAGATCTTATTAGAATTGTCGATACCCAGCATTATGTAGACGAAAAACGAAGACTTAGATCAAAAGAAAACGATGAGCCAATTTCTTATTTTATAAATTTTGTTCATAAAAGACTTATAATCCTACAGAAGAAACTTGGTCTTTATAATGATCCTGAAGGCGAGCCCACATTAACATGGCCGGCTTTTCTGGAACCTGACGATCCTCACGGGGATCCGCGTCTACCGATGTTCTGGGATCAAATAGATTCGACTCTTGTTAAAATTAAAGAGGAACTGGATAAACGAAATATTAAACTTACAGTTGTCGCGATTCCCATGGATGTTCAAACGGATAAAAAATATTGGGGAAAATATTCCGAAATGTATTTTGACGATGAAGCATATGAAAAAAACAGACCTCAGCAAGCACTTAAAAAACTTACAGATAAATATGAAATTGATTTTATTGATCTTCTCCCTTATTTTAGAAACGTGGAAAATCATATCTGGCTTTATTTTGAAAAAGAGGATCCGCACTTCACTTTTGACGGCCATAAACGTACAGCCGAAATACTATTTGACAATCTGCAATTATGAGCAAATTAAAAACAATAAAAGATCTGTTTAAATACATATTGAAAGGAAAAAAATGGTGGTTGGCGCCATTATTTGTAATATTGCTTCTTCTCGGAGCTTTGATTGTATTTACGGAAGGTTCGGCTCTGGCTCCTTTTATCTATACCCTATTTTAATTTTTGTATGACTCACGACGAAGCAAGTCTTCCGTTAAAAAAAATTCATTTCTCAAGTAAATTTCCATTTACAAAAGGGCAAAAAGATATTTTTAAAGAAGTGATTGAATGGAGGACTCAACCGCCGCTCGTCAAAACGGGACGAAGCTCTTTTCTTCTTATCAAAGAAGAAAAACTACCATTTAAAGGAATTAAAATTAAAGGCTGCGGATATTTTGATATAGAAAAAAACATTGCTGCTCAGCCGTCCGATGAAGAAGGGTATGATGCCCATATTCAACATGCGCCCGATGGTGTGAAAGAAATTCATTATCAAATTGAAGTTAATGATAAAGATGAACTTGTTTATTCCGTTCCGGAAAAAAGACCTTACGGAGCTCAACTTTTCAAAAAGGCCAAACTTGAATACGAAACAAATAAACATTTATTTGAAAATTGGAATGGGGACGTAAAAAATTTCCCGTTTTATTTCCCGCTCGGATATGCCCAATATCAAGATCTTGCGTATAAAAACGAACCACTCGGAGTTACACTCCTGGGCATGCCGAACGATGCCGAAATCACTCTTGGACAATATTTCGAAGGCGGACTGGAAGATAAAGGAATTCGAATTAATCCATATCTGTTAACATACTGGCAAAAGCATATTTCAATCGTTGGAAGCAATAATCCCGATTTCTTTGATTTAATCTCAACATTAAAAAAATTATGCTATGAATTTGGAAGAAGCCTTTCCGATTTGCATGATCATTTTGTTAATTTTGACAGTCATCTGTTTAACGCAAGTGTTAATTCGGAAAACGGACGAGTAATTTTATATGATTTGGACCATGTGACTGATAAAAACGAAATCTCGGATCAGGCTTATTTTTACTATGCTTTAAAGGATTTTGAAATTGCTCTGGTTGCAATATTAAGTAACTTCATGCTTAGCGGTCTTATTGAAGGAGCTCCTTTATTCTCGAAGATTGATCAGCCCGTTGATGATTTCAATATTATTGAAGGATTTTATAAGGGATATTTCAACAAACTATCCGATACGGCAAAAGAACACGCAAAATTAATGTGGGAACGCCTTATTATTCACACTTCAAATCAGATATTAAACTCTCCTTTGGACAAACGCTTTCATCTGGTTTATGACTTTTGCGAAAAAGAACGAGAAAAATCGTTTATTAATGTTTTACCTTATTTATCAAAAAAATTATCATTTGATATTGATGAAGAAAAGCATAAAAAGATAATTTCAGCATTTATTGATCAAAGAAAAGCGCTTGAAAAGTCAAAATAGAAGTAACACGGACTCAATAAATACGTTTTTAAATGTTTGGATGGTAATATTTAACCCCAACCTATGAAACACATGCTCATGCGAGGCATTGCCGTGCTTGCTTTAAGCTCGTTGCTTTTCGCAAATATGGCTAACGCGGTAGTAACTGAAGATACTTCAGGCTACATCGACAATGAAGCTCTTGCAGTAACATTGGAAGGTACTGTAAACGCGGAAGGTCAGGTAGATCTTTCATGGACACCTTTTGAAGGATCGGATTTTCTTTATTACAAAGTCGTACATTCTCAAACTGTTGAAACACCAAAATATCCCGATGACGGATATATTGAAGTAATCAGTGATGTTTCAACTACTTCTTATACACATACCGACGTACCTGCCGGAACAAATTATTACAGCATTTGTGTAGTAATTTCAGGAAAAGAAAGAGGATGCAGCACCGTGACTATTGAAGCTGAAGGAACGGTTTCAACAGAAACACCTACGGACAAGACCGCAAACGACCCTTACACTGACGATGCAAGTATTGAAATAACATTAACAGGCGAACTAAACGATCTTGGGAAAGCAGATCTGCAGTGGACAATGTATGAAGGTTCCGACCTAAAATGGTACAAAATTGTACATTCTCAAACAAACGCAGAGGCATATTATCCCGTGGACGGATACATCGAAGTTTATAGTGATGCAAGTAAAACCAGCTATACTCATACAAGCGTTCCGGAAGGAACTAACTATTACCGAGTTTGTGTAATTACCGACGACAACAGGCGCGGTTGCAGCAATACGGTTACTTTGGAAAAAGGTGAGAATATGTCTGCTCCTTCTTTCACGGATACCGAAACACACTGGGCAAAAACTTATATCGAAGATCTTGCCGAAAAAGGTATTGTTGAGGGATATGAAGATGGATCATTCAAGCCTGATGATAAAGTAAAAAGGGCTGAAGCTATTAAAATGATTATGAATAATCAGGAAAAAGAATGTGATGCCTCACTGTTTCCGGATTTAGATGAGAATCATTGGTTCTGTGGAGTTGTGACAAAAGCCTACTTTGTTGGAGCAGTACAAGGAGACAATGGAAAACTTTACCCGGACAGAGAGATGTCTCGTGCCGAAGCTGTTAAAGTGCTTCTATCCGTACAGGGCATTACACCTCCGGAAGTAAAAACGGATCCTTTCACCGATGTTCCGAAAACAGAGTGGTATGCGGGATATGTATACAAAGCTTCCGTGCTCGGATATATCGAAGGAGAGGACGGAGCCTTTAATCCGGACAGAGCAATCTCGCGAGGAGAACTTGCAAAAATAATTTCACTCGCTTGGCAGTAAAACTCAATAAATACGGAAAGTGTCGGCCGGTTTAAAAGGCCGGCACTTTTTTATTATTCAAAATACGGCTCACTAAAGATTTCCGGAATCCCGTACAAATAATGTAGATAAATATACTTTGATCTTATGTCTTTGTCTTCCGAATCAACTTGGCTGAACTTAAGTTGAATACTGTTAAAATCATTGTCAACAACAGTGAAGTGTGCATCCGGAGTTAAATAAATTATACTGAAATCATTATTGGTGAATGAAGCGCCGGTATTTTCATTGCCGTTTTGCTTAATTGCCACTGCTTCGAGCTTCATGTCATCCAAAAGTTCAATTTCATCTATTAATTGATCTTTCTTCTCTCCGGGATCCAATTGACCAACAGTGGAACTATACAAATCCGCATACAAAGAAACTGTAACAGGATCGCCAATTTTGAAATTTAATATATATCCGTTTGCAAGAATTTCATCACCGTTATTATCAAATAATCCATCGTTGTCGTAATCCGTATAATCCGGATACGACCGACCGGAAAGAGCAAAATTTCGCGCCTGCTGAATTAATCCGACAACTTCGCTATATGAGTTTTTAAAAGTCGTAAGATCTTGTGAACCAAAACGTGTACCAATAACAAACACCGCAATAGTCACGATAATCGAAACGACGATTATAATTTCCACAAGTGTAAATCCTTTTCGCATAATTTATTTATATCATTTTCCAAGAATCACTACAAACTCACCTTTCGGTTTGCGCTTCTCAAACTCACTTTTAACATCGCTAACAGTTCCTCTCACAAACTCCTCGTGAAGTTTCGTTAACTCCCTCGCCACTACCATTTTACGATCTCCACCCAATATTTCCTCCATTTGATTCAAGGTTTTTTGAATTCGATGCGGTGATTCATAAAAAACAATGGTTCTTTTTTCATCTTTGAATGATTCAAAAAGCGTTTGTCTTCCTTTTTTTACAGGCAGAAACCCAAGATAAACAAACCGGTTCATTGGAAGTCCGCTTGCCACTAAAGCTGTTAGAAAAGCGCTTGCCCCGGGAATCGGAACAACTTCAATTCCTTCCTTTAAAACTTCCTTAATTAGAGAATAAGCGGGATCCGAAATCCCGGGAGTTCCGGCATCGGAAATTAACGCACATGTTTTTCCATCTTTCAAAAGGCCAACAATCTTTTCGAGCTTCATTTGCCCGCTATGAGAATGATAACTTAAAAGCTTCTTTTGAATATCATATTTTTTAAGAAGGATCAGTGAATGACGCGTATCTTCGGCCGCGATAAAATCAACTTCTTTTAGAGTTTGAAGAGCACGCAAAGTAATATCTTGCAGATTTCCAATTGGTGTTGAAACAATATAAAGCTTCATAAGTTACTATTTATATGCTTTTTTACTTTTAGTTATGTGTGGCGGCG
Organism: Patescibacteria group bacterium; assembly: GCA_024275695.1. GTDB lineage: Bacteria > Patescibacteriota > Gracilibacteria > UBA1369 > PNNO01 > JAJRYP01. The sequence continues at coordinate 19,417 of JAJRYP010000118.1, forward strand.
CGAAATAAAGCGGCTCGATTAAAGATTCTTCTTCGTAATCTTTTTTAAGATCACTAATGAAAGAACCAAACGTAGGAAGCTCCTTTTCATCAACCCACTTGGCACCTTTTTCCGTTAGTGCTTCTATTTGATTTTCCCTAAGATGACCGGAAACCTTAAGGTCAGGTTCAATTTTTTCAAGAACATCATCGAAATTTTTAAGATTACCCTTAAAATGAACCCTGTTTAAACCCGCATATAGAATAAAATCACTATCAAAACGATATTTCCAGTAATCCACCACCGGAACTCCTATAATTGGAATTTTAAGACCATATGAGAGCGCGTTGGCGATAGCTATTGATACACGAAGAGCTGTGAAAGGACCGGGCCCCTGAATGACAGCAAGTTTTTCGAGATCTCTCCATATTTTACCGTTTTCATTAAGTATTTTCTGAAGTTCGGGCAAAAGTTTCTCGGATTCATTCTGCTCCGAAATCCAAGATTTCTCAGCAAGAATTTTTTCATCCTCAACGAGTGCGATTTGAGTAATTGATGTTGCTGTATTAATGCCTAAAACAAGCATGAAATTTCATTAAATGCGCCCTGGAATTATACGTTATTTTTTCGTAAAATGATATAATAGTTTTAAAGGAGTCTGCTACGCTCGCCTTAACTCGCGGGAGACTCTCTAACGTTCGTCTCTGATGAATATTGAATTTCCAATCGAACTAAAATCCGACATACTTAAAAAAGCTCGGGAACTTGAAATAAATCCCGAAGATATTGATGAACAATTTGTTCGCGGCAGTGGAAAAGGCGGACAAAAAATCAATAAGACTTCCAATGCCGTACGCCTTAAGCATATCCCGACCGGAGTTGAAGTAAAATGCCAAAAACATCGTGAACAAAACAAGAATCGCATCAGCGCATACAAGCTTCTAATCAATAAAATTGAAGAAATTATAAAAGGTGAGGAATCCGAAAAAGCTAAAAAGATTTATAGAATTCGCAAACAAAAACAACGAAGATCCAAAAAAGCCAAAATGAAACTGCTTGAACTTAAAAAGAAAAGAAGCGAGATTAAAGAAACGAGAAAAAAAATAATTTCCGCCGAAGAATAACATTTACCTGATCATTCACCATTTTTCAAAAAAAGGAGACTTGAAAAACGGCCGGTTTAAGCTAAAAGAAAGGCTTGCAAAGCGTTCCGTAAAGTGTTTTTGATATACAAATTCTCTTGACATCAAAAAGGGGATATTAGGCTTTAGA
>JAJRYP010000119.1 GCA_024275695.1 Patescibacteria group bacterium
AAACAGAAGGGATTTCTTCAAAATGGCTGCGCGAAAAGATTAAACCGCTTATTAATGAATGGGGAACGTATTTTAAAGAATATCTTCCGCCTGAAATTATCGACAAACATGCTTTTCTTCTGTATAGCGAAGCGATTAAACAAGCCCATTTTCCCGAGAACGAAGAAATGCTAAATAAAGCAAGGCAACGTTTAAGTTTTGATGAACTCTTCTTGCTTCAATTAAAAGCGCTTCAGAAAAAATGGTATTGGCAACAAATAGCTGCGCGGGATCAAAAACAAATCTCAAGAGACAAAGAGCTTATCAATCAGTTTATAAAAAAACTTCCGTTTGAGCTAACCGACGCACAAAAAAAATCACTTGATGAAATCCTCGCTGATCTCGAAAAACCGTATCCAATGAGTCGTCTTGTTCAGGGAGACGTTGGATCGGGAAAAACAATCGTCGCTGCTATCGCAGTTCTAAACGTGATTAAATCCGGATTCCAATGCGCTTTAATGGCTCCAACTGAAATTCTCGCAAAACAACATTACGAAGGCATTTCAAAATATCTGCTCCCTTACGGATTTAATATTAAATTTGTATCCGGAAGCGTAACCGAAAAAAACAAGAATGAAATAATTAAACAAATGAAAAGCGGAACGGTTGACATGGTAATTGGTACGCACGCGCTCATTCAGGAAGGGGTTGGATTTAAGAATTTAGGTCTTGCAATTATAGATGAGCAACATCGATTCGGTGTTAAACAAAGGAGTATTTTAAAAAGTTTCGGAAGTCCGCATCTGCTAAGTTTGTCCGCAACACCAATTCCACGAACACTTGCAATGACAATTTATGGAGATCAGGACCTTTCGATCATCGACGAAATGCCGAAAGGAAGAAAGCCAATTATTACAAGAATTGTCCCGGATAAAAAGCGTAATGACGCATACCTCTGGATTGAGGATCAAGTTTTAAAAGGACGCCAGGTTTTTGTTATTTGTCCTTTGATAGACGAATCTGACACCTTGGAAGTAAAATCGGTAATTCAGGAATACGATCGCTTACGTGAACATATTTTTAATAAATTCAACGTTGGTCTTCTACATGGGAGATTAAAGTCACAAGATAAAGAACAGATAATGAATGAGTTTAATGACAATAAAATAAACATTCTTGTATCGACATCAGTTGTCGAAGTCGGAATTGATGTGCCGAATGCAACAATCATGATGATTGAAGGAGCGGAGCGGTTCGGATTATCTCAACTGCATCAATTCAGAGGACGAGTGGGAAGGGGAGAGCATCAATCATATTGTTTCCTTTTCACCAATTCGGATTCTCAAGAAACAAAAAAACGTCTTTCCGCAATGGTAAAACATAATTCAGGTTTTGATCTTGCCGAAATTGATCTTCAATTACGAGGTCCGGGAGAAATCTACGGAATTCGACAAAGCGGAATTCCCGATTTAAAAATGGCATCTCTAACAGATTCCAAAACAATAGAAAAAGCAAGAATAGAAGCCATGGCAATTATTAAAAAAGATCCTAAACTAGTTAAATATCCGGTGCTGCAAGAAAAAATTTCCGGTTACGATGATGTGTATGTAAAGGATTAAAATTGAGCTTTAATTGCTTTCATAATACTTTGTGCTTTATAAAGTGTTTCATTGTATTCTTTTTCAGGATCCGAATCGTAAACCACAGCACCTCCGACATTAAAATAGAGTTTATCTTTGTAAACAATTGCAGTTCTTATAACTATGTTTGAATCAAATCGCTTGTCATTTGCTATAAAAACAGTTCCGGTATAAATGCCGCGTGTGTAATCCTCAAGTTCGTCAATAATTTCCATGCTTCGTATTTTCGGACAACCGGTTATTGATCCGCCCGGAAAACATGCGCGTAACAATGATCCATAATTTTCCGAAGATCGAAGTTTCCCTTCGATAATCGAAATCAGATGCCAAACATTAGGATATTCTTCTATCCTTTTATGTTCACGAACTTTCACAGAACCATATTCGCTTACCTTTCCCAAATCGTTTCGTAAAAGATCAACTATCATCGCAAGTTCCGCATCATCTTTTGTTGAACGCATGAGCTCATTTTTAATTTTGATGTCCTCCTTCGCAGTTTTGCCTCTTGGGGCTGTTCCTTTGATCGGTCTTGTCTCAATTAAATTTCTGTCTGCATATAAAAAGCGTTCAGGAGAACTGGAAATTATCACATGATCCCCAAAGGGAAGATAAGCCGAAAACGGAGCCGGATTAAGTTCATACAAACGTTTAAAAAGAGCATAGGGATGACCATTGAAAGCAATCTCGCATCGATGTGAAAGATTGACCTCATATACATCACCTTTAATAATGTAATCTATGATTTTTTTTACTTTTTTCATATAAATATCTTTGCTGCAACAAATAACCGGCCCGTTAATATTAAATTCATAATTCGATACCGGTTCATCAAATTTTTCAATTATCGATTTAGGATTAGTAAAATTACCTTCTTCAAGCTCAATCTGAACAAGAAATTTTTTATCTTCATATAAATCATAAATGATCATATCTTTATAAAAAACAATCTCCATATCAGGCATTTTGAGATCGTTTATCGTACTATGTGGCAATTTTTCCACATAACGACCTGCGTCATAAGAAAAATATCCAACGCCACCCCATAAATTCACAGGATAATTAAAATGTTTAACACTAAAAAAATTTAAGACTTGCTGAAATTCAATAAACGGGTCATTGGTAAATTTAGCTTTATAAAAAGGATTTAGACCAATAAACGCATATCTGGTATTATTTTTGCCACCTTTTCCGCAAAGCAGAGCGGTGTAAGGAATATCAACAAAATTCGCATATAATTCTTCAGGAGGCTTATTTGTCTTAAACTCCTCAAATCGCACAGATTTTATTTTAGGCATATTTTCATTCAAAATTTATGGCATTTAGTGAGTAAATCGCCAAGCAATAATATGTACAAACGTCAATCCTGTAAAGTTGACCAT
>JAJRYP010000120.1 GCA_024275695.1 Patescibacteria group bacterium
TCGACGTGCTCGAGAAATTGGCGAATTAAACTAGATATTGGTTTTGATGATTTGCTCATATTTGCATGATAAACTTGCAGCGTATTTTGTACAATATGAAATGTGGAGTACTTTAAAGTAGGAATACCAAAACGCATAAACCTATTCATTATTTAGTCAAATCCGCCCTGGGGCGGAATTTCATATAGCAACCGGATTGTATATTCTAAGTTCCATTTAATCCTCACCAAATATAAGTTTTTCAGCACTTGGTGCTAACTAGTGTACGGTCACGAGACACGTTAATACAATTTTCAATCAGTTATAAGTTATTTTGCCGAGAAATCAGCTTGAGCGGTTTGTCGGATAGCATAATAGTAACGGATCGTGCTTATATAAATTTCAAATGATTTTATGAAGAAATTTATAAAAAGCTTTCTTCATAGTCAGGGTTGGATCTATCCTGGAATAGCTCTGACAACAAAGTCTAAACCTATTTTGAGGGAGTTTTTGGAAAGCTGTTACTCGCTCTATGAGCAACGCTCGCTGGTTTTAGTTCTAAATATAAAGAGGGAAGCAGACAAAATGTATTCCTCAAACCAACTTTCTTACTTATACGCTTTATTAAGCACTTTTTTGATATATCTTTGTGGTGTTTTTTCTCGATTTTTATTTTTTATTGAGGTCTTGTATCATATTCCTTCTTTAAATCCCGAAGAAGATGTGACCAATGTGAAATATCAGTTAATCTTAGTAAAGCAAATCCGTTTGGATATTGAATTATTTTTGATGCATTTTCAATAGCTTTTAAAGCTAAATATTTATATTTGGTTTCCATTTTATTATAATATTGCTTGATTGATTCTCTTTGATCCGCAGGAAAATCATCCCAATTTAATTCGGGTAAGTTCAATTTTAAATATGTATTCTCCATCCATTTATAGAATTTCTCAGCTCCTTGAGATTGCAGACGGCCATCCGTCATATATGAATAGATTTCATCTCGGACACGTAATTGTAATAAGTATTGAAATTGTTTATTTATATATTGTTTATAATTGTTATTTTCAAGTGCTTTTTCAATTTCCGGCACTAATCTTTTCCAATAATTATATCCAATTTCTAAAAACGCCGTTTCTCCATGCATGGCCTCATGTTTACCTATTGAATGCGATATGCCACGAAACCCTTTTTTTAAAAATTCAAGAGGCATTATACTAACCATTCCAAATCTTGTATCGTGTTCTTTATCTATATAGTTTGTGAAATGATAAGCATCACCGAAAACTCCTTTGTATTCTGTACTGCTTACAAAAACGTCGAATTCAGTTTTATTTTGTATACCTTTTAGCATTGCTTTTAATATTTTCTTTGGCACATAAATAAACATATGATCTTCAACAATTTTTACTTTTAATGGGAAATCATTGTAATCACGCAGAAACCTTGATTGAGTATCCAAAAAACCTCTTGCGATCTTTTCAAGTTTACCGGTTTCTTTAAACATATCTATCATTTCCTGAACTTTTTTCATTTTTCGAAGCATTTTTTTTACCAAATCTTTTTGTTTTTTCGTTCCAACATGTTTAGGATACATTCTTTCCATTTGCTTAAATAATCTTTCAACATTCCATTGCCTTCGATATAGATATGGGATCTTATTCCATGCTCTATACATAAAAGCCATATATTCTGTTTTTTTTAAACCTCTATATTCATATCCATAAGGATTTTTTGACAAAATATCAGTATCATCTAATTCTTCTATTCTAATTCCATATTTCTCATCAAGAACTTTTGCAAAATGAAAATCACCTTCTTGATTAAACAAATGACTCGCAGTTTCTTTTAATTTTTTAAATAATTTGTTTTTTGATATTCCTGCTGCTTCATAAAACAATAAAACAGAATCTATTTGATCAATATGGACTTTACCTCTTTCTTTAATTCCTCTTAAAATTGAATAAACATTCTCATCTACAATTCTTGCCATTTCATTTTGAGTTATACCTGTATTATACAACTTTTGCATAATTGCTTCCATGTCCCATGATTTTTTTGCCATATATAGCGCTTCTTCAATTATCTTATGAGCATCTTGTTTCAACATTTTAATATCTAACGGATTTTTAAAATCAGGAAATGCACTTTGAGTATTTATTAGCCTAATCCAAAAAGCACCTATCTCGTCTTCACGTCCAGATATTCTTATTAATTCATTTCTTTGATAGGTTAAAAATGCTTTTTCTAAATCTATATGTCCTTTGAATTTATCACATAATTTTTTTACTTTTCTATTATCCGATATATCCACTTGCACCAATATAATTAGAGCCTCTTTCATTCCATCAACTTCTAAAAATTTTTTTATTTCATTTTGATTAAATTTAAGTAATAAATCAGTAACATTTGGTACATAATATCCGTTTGGACCTAAACCTGCTATTACTTTATCAAGATTTGTTTTTGGCTTCAGATTATTTACTTTGGACATTTCCCTGTTCGTTAGCGCAGTCAAAGGCATACCGAGTGTAGCTTCTTCTACGGCAGTTACGGGCAACACCCCGAGTTCTTTTAAATTTTTTGGCATTATTCGTGCTAATCCTGGATATTTTTTAATAAATTTCTTATAATTTCCCTGACATTTAAGCACAAATGTTTCAAATGCTTTTTTGATACGTGGTTTTTTTAGCCAATCTATAATCTTTTTAGTATTTGCCTTTAAATAGGCTTTGGCTGCCTCACGCTTTTGCTGAGAAATCGCTCGATCCAACTGCCCTTCTGATACCCGTTTTGCACCTTCTCCATGTTTTCGTAATAATCCCTCCAACGTAATACTTCGTGCAAATTTGGCTGCCTGCCGTTTTGTAAATCCCATCATACGCAAATCAAGCAAATATTCCTGATATTGATCTTTCATTTTTTTTGTCATAGTTCCTGTTTGTTCTGCATATTTTAAAGCTAATAAAAATCCCGCATTTTTTGGATCATCCATATATTTACTCAAATCTTTCATTTGTTTTACTGACAAATCAGAATCCATCAACCTTTCAATACTTGCCATAGACTCACCATTTCTTAACATTCCTTCGAGCAACTCCCCTTTTACCGGATTCGTAGCTTTAATATTGCTAAGTCTTGCCTTGGTCATTAAATGATTCTCAGCTCTTAAAAGCATGTTGTCCGTAGAAGCATGCAATAATTTCATGCCAGCTCGTGCAGCCAAAATATTCATTATTGATTGCCCGTAATGATCTGTCCATTTACCTTCCCATCCGGCAAAACCATGGTTAAGTGTTGCCATTAACGGAGCTTCAACTCCAAAAGCGCTACCTATCCGTACGGCATACTGTGCAAGTTGCCCAGCATTTCTCATTCTTTTCATAGCCACTCTGGTTACTCTTCCCCCCAGACTTAAAACTCCATATGTTGCAACAGAATGCTTCAAAAAATTCATTAGTTCTTTTTTGCTAAAAAGTCCTTTTTGCCCAAGAAGCACCGTGCGAATAGTACGATCAATAACTTCTGACACAACCATATCAACTGCAATACCTGCACCTGATGTTGCCAATCTAACTATCAATTTTTCCGCACTCTTCTTTGCGAGCGTTCTCAAGCCTGCTGTTGCGGCCCTGCCGGCCAAATTCCCCATTCCTCCTGAACAACCAAGTATTATTGCTTCTGCTGCATATTTTTTAAGTGTATCATTTCCTTCATCAGACAAATTAAACCATTCATCAAATGGGTCTTCCATATCTATATATTTTGCTGCAGCCTTATTGCTTCCTTCCGTTTTTTTCAAGAAACTTTTAAATAAATCTTTTGTCGCCCCCTTGTTCACTTCTCGCTCCAAAAGACTTTGCTCATAACGACTAATAAGCGCTTGTTGCTGATCTTTTGGCAATTTGTTAAATTTTTCGCCAACAGATTTGGCGGCCATTTCTTTTGCCCCATCTCTAAACATTACAACAAATATATCTTTTGATTGTTTGAGTGCCATAAATCTTTTACGTTTTGCTGCCCAATACTCTTTTGTCTTCATTCGACCCTTTTCAAATTTACGCAGATCATCTTGCATATATTCTTTATAAAGAACAGATGCCGCACCTCTAAATTTGGTTTTTCTGGCATCATCGGCAAGCGTGAGAAGCATTTTCTTTTGCTTTGATTTGTCAGTCTGTAAAGCAACTTCAGTTATTTTAATTATTATTGGCATGTGAAAAATACGAAGATGAGTTTCACTTCGTCCGAGTTTTGACCATTTAAGCCCTTTTGTACGATCTTTTCTAGCGCTATACCATGGCAAACCAATCTTTTGCCATGCTGTTGATAAATCATATACCTTCCCGGACTGCAGTGCTTTTCGCATTTTATTAAAAACACCCATTGCTTCTTTATAGGTTTTTTTTGCCACATCTCCCGAGATAAAAACCCCTTCTGCTTTTTGTTGCACAGCGGCGGTAACATATTTTTCGCCAATATTAATAAAGTGAAAAGACATTTGCCTTAACCTCGATTCTGCAATTTTAATTGCTCCGGGAAGATCCCAACTGCTCACTAATTTATCAAACTGTTCTTTATATTTCGTATATCCCCAATACTCACTTTTCTTTTTAAAAGCTCTAAAATGAGCATATGCTTGCATATAATTCTTATTTTGAAAGGCGACTTCGCCCTTTAGGAACATTTTCTTTATCGGATCTTTCTCTTTTTTAACACTTTCTTCAAGCTTTAATCGTTGAATTACCTGATTAACACCGATCATCATTTTGATAAGTATTTTCACACGATTCTCCACACTTAACGAGCTATAAATTTCCGTAGGTTTCACAATCCCGTCAGAATCTTTTTCAAAATAAAGCCGCATCGCGTTATAATGCTCTTCAATTCCCTTTTTTATGAGTTCACGCTGTTCTGGATTCTTAATGCCTTCAAGCGCTTTTCCGGAAAACAAAAAATTTATTTCTTTTAACCTTTTAAGTTCTTCAATTTTTGCTCTACTTTCCACTACGTCTTTATCAGCATCCACATTAATATCTTTATATTCCCCTTTATCAAATTTTGTTACTTTGCAACCTTTCTCTTCTGTTAATTTTTTAAATTTAATCCAGTTTAATTTTTGCCTTTTTCCAAACACAGTTCGAGCTCCTTTTTTATTTTCATCATGTTTAAAAGCAGAAAACGTGATATTTCCTTTATTATCCACACCGTGAATATAGAATTTGCTTGTAGAACTAACAAATACATTCCCTTTTGCATATTTTGCCTTATAAAGTTTGCTCAAATTTTTTAAAGCGTTTATTTGTTCCTGAATTATTAAATCAAGACGTAACTTTCTTTCACTCAAATTTCCACTTGTTATGTTTAAAAGACTTAAAGAGCTCTTTAAATCACTCAAACGTTTTATGCTGGTAAAAAAATTACTTTTTATAATCGATTCATTATTTTTTTCTTTAATTTCTATAAATTTCATTTCTTCATATCCGCGCTGCTGTTCAATCATTCTTTGCCTTAGCTTTTCCGAACGTGTATTTAACCTTTCCCTAAACTTTTTCATTTCTTCTTTCGTAGCTTTCTTATCTTCCAAAACTTTTTTCAGTGAAACCCGCAATTTGACAATATACATGTCTTTATCTTTTTTATGACCATGATATGAAAGGGAGTTAATAAAGAATACTGTTTTGATTGAATATCTATTTAAATCTTTTTTTACACCTGCAACCTCAAGCTTAGCCATTTTTTCAACTGTAATGCCTTCTTTACTTATTTTGTCCGTAAATATGTTTTTTACTTTTTCGTATACCACTATTAATTTTTATTCTTTTGATATTTGACCTCTTTTTTTTTTGCTTCCAAAATAAATTTTCTTGAAATCTGTTTAACATCTTCAATATATTTCTTTTTCATCCCAGATTTAACAAGAAGATTCAACATAAAATTGCCTTCGTCCCTTACAGCCTTGCTAAAATACTCATATACCTCATTTATTTGGACTTGATTAAAAGTCTCTATTAGCCCCAGCCATTCTTTCCTTTGTGCACCACTAATAAAATCAACCTTTTCGATTATTTTTTTCAATTGTGCTTTAGTTCTGTTTTTGGTAACTGTTTTAGCCATATTTTGGGCATAATAATAAGATCTGAAAATTATACCATAAAAATGGAATTTAAAAAAGGAAAATTGGCCTGATCATTCACCATTTTTTAAAGGTACTACAAGCACTTGGTACTACCTCAAAACTTATGGCATAATTAAATCCCTCACAGCAAAAGCAATGCTTCTAACAAAACAACAACTCGCGGCACAAGAGGTAAACAGGCTCGCACCTTATGCGATGTTGAGCAAAAATTCCGCCGGACGAAAACATAAAGAACAAAAGTCAAAAGATAACAGACTTTGTTTCCAAAAGGATCGTGATAGAATAATTCACTGTAAAGCTTTTAGAAGGCTGGAAACTAAAACTCAGGTGTTTGTGGCGCATTTCGGAGATCATTTTCGGAATCGGCTCACTCACACACTTGAAGTAGCGCAAATTTCTCGCGACATTTGTCGTACGTTGGGACTTAACGAGGATCTTGCTGAAAGTATTGCGCTGGCGCATGATCTTGGACATACACCTTTTGGCCATATCGGTGAAAGCATGCTTGATGAAATCATGCAAAATTACGGACTTCATTTTGAACATAACGAACAAAGCAGACGTATCGTTGAAAAGCTTGAAAAAAGATATCCGGATTTTGACGGGCTTAATTTAAGCATCGAGGTTTTGGACGGCTTAATCAAGCATAAAACTTCATGGGACAAGCCTCATGGCGAGTATGAACACTCTCCGCATCTGGAAGCTCAGGTTGTTAATCTTGCGGATGAAATCGCTTACACAAATCATGATCTTGATGACAGCCTGCGCTCTAAATTGATTACCCTTAAAGATCTTGAAAATATTGAACTATGGAAGATGGCGGCTGAAAAAGTGGGAAAAAAATATGGAAAACTTAAACAAAATGATTCTTATATACAGAGGTGCATAAGTAATCTTATTGACTATATGATCCAAGACCTGTATGAAGAAAGTGAAAAAGGGCTTAAAAAGCAAAATATAGTTACGATTGAAGATGTACGGAATTTTCCTGAACCACTTATTCGTCATAGCTCGGCGACAATTGGTAATCTCGAGAAACTACGCCGCCTTTTAACCGACAAATTCTATTTTAGTAAGAAAGTGGCGGCACAATTAAATCTCGGCAAACAAATCGTTAGCGATCTTTTTGAAGCCCTCTACGAAAATACCAAGCTCCTCCCGCAAAAGCATCGAGAAGAAATAAAAAAAGGAGAGCCGAGAGAAATTGTAGTTAAAGATTATATTGCGGGAATGACCGATAAATTTGCGGAATCAACCTGGACAAGGCTTAATCAATGACATATGAAATGCCCAAATTGTAACGGAAAACACACACGTGTATTGGACTCGCGAGAAACAAATGAAGGAAACGCGATTCGAAGACGTCGTACATGCCAAAATTGTACATATCGTTTCACTACGTTTGAAAGGATTGAGCATAAACACATGATTGTTGTTAAGCGTAATGAAGCGCGTGAGCCTTACAGTCGTGAAAAAGTTGAGAAAGGAATATGGAGAGCGTGTGAAAAAAGACCTGTTACCCAGGCACAAGTCGATGACCTTATTAGAATTTTAGAAGAAAAATGGCAAAATTACGGCAAAGAAATACCAAGCGAGATGATTGGAGAATATATTATGGATGAGCTTAAAAAACTCGACGAAGTGGCTTATATTCGCTTTGCATCCGTTTACAGACACTTTAAAGACGTAGAATCGTTTCAAAAAGAACTGGAAAAACTAAAAGAGTGATTGCAATGTTTTTCAAGATAAGGTAAAATACAAATAGGAGTTTTGTCAACTAGCAAGGTGGATAACAAAACAAAAATGAAAAAATTACTTTCGTATTTAGGAATCTTACAAGCATTATGCGGCGGGCTGTTCTCATCTACCGTTATGGCGGAAACCGCTTTTTCGCAAAGTTTTGAAACTCCGCAACCTTCTCACTGCCGGTACACATACCCTGAAGGAACACTTCCTTTTTATGCATATGAATTCTTAGGAACCCGAAAAATGCAAGTTACGCAGCCCGGAGAACTTGGCAGGGTTACAATTTATATAAAAAACACCGGAACGGCTCCTATGTTTTCCGATAATAGCGGATGTGCTCTAAGGCCTGTTACGAGACTCGGAACCGCTCGATATCGAGATCGTGAAAGCCTTTTATATACAAAGTTAAGCGATGGAGATAGCGGATGGCAATCTCCGAATAGAATTAAACTAGATCAGGCAAGGCTTAATCCGGGAGAAGAAGGATCTTTTACATTTTGGATGAAAACTCCGACCGAAGAGGGAATTTATCATGAATATTTTGATGTAGTTATCGAAGGAAAAAAATGGCTTAACAATGATTTTGCAGTTCCGTTTGATGTTGGAAAATTTGTTCATGAAAACAGGAACTATCTTTCATTTATTTTAGAATCAAGACGCGTAACGCAAGAGGAATTAATTGGAGAAAGAAATATTGAAGTAGATATTTCGGACCAAAAAATGTATTTGAAAATCGGAGATATCGTTATACGCACTTTTCCTGTAAGTACGGGAACTTATAGAACTCCGACACCGTACGGATATACACATATTTTTCAAAAACAGGAAGTTCGTATCGGCTCAAAATGGCCATATTATATTATGCCAAAATGGATGCACTTTAGAGCGGGCGGTTACGGAATCCATTCTTTACCAAGCATCCGATACGGGAACGGTTCATATTGGCGAGAAGCACTAAATCACATTGGCACACGAAGGAGTCACGGATGTATTCGTCTTCTACCTGCCGATGCCGAGTTCGCATATAATTTTGCACCAATTGGAACGGCTGTTTGGGTGCATGAGTAAAAACGCGGGGAGAGTGCTTGTTCGCGAGATGATGCGCAAGGGGGGAGAGCGGCGCGGGGAGAGTGCTTGTGAGTTGTATACTTCTGTCGCAAAGGCGCCGAAAGATGACTCTTTTGGAGTAATCCGACCGACGATTTTTGAGTTGACGAAAAAATTGTTGTATACGTTTGGCGATTTTCGGTGGTTGTTTTTCGTTGCGCGTGAATTTTTGAAATCAGGGCTGGCTCAGTGGCGTCTTGTTCGTTCTCGAAAGAGTTTTGAGGGTCAGCGTTGACGGTGAAATTACGTTCGTTATTCGTGGCGTTTGAAACGTTGTATAATCGCTTTTCCGTGCGGATTTCGGGTTGTTTTTTGTATGGATTTTTGATATTGTTTCAGTAGGATATTCGTGTATTTAGATCAGGTCTTTGTCGTTTAACTTTGGGGTCCTTTAAATACTTATTTGTTAACCCCTTTTTATTATGACCGATAAAGAACTGTACAAA
>JAJRYP010000013.1 GCA_024275695.1 Patescibacteria group bacterium
ACGTCCACCTCGCGTCCCTCAAAAAATTGAGGAATAAATGTAGCAACTGTTGAATATATATATGCCGAACCTGTTCCTACAGCGATCAACGTATTCATGTCGGCTGTTTTGTGCTTAAGCGTACCCCAAGCTCCTTTAAAGGATTGAGATCCCGCCCAGAAAAGCACCGGTGTTGTTATAACGAAGAGAATGAGGAACATGGCTTCTCTTGGGATATCTGCAATTATAGGGAAAAATCTCTGCATGCTCCCAATTAAAATAACAATTGAAAGAATTGCGCTTACAATAAATTTGGTTTTAAGTTTTTTGTATTTATTGACGGTTTCCTTTTGTTTGCTTTTTTTCTGTGTGAGTTTGTAATCTCCAATATGCGCAACAGCCTTTGCGATATCATCAAACGCAAGCTTTTCTTCGTCAAATTCCACCTTTAGTTTTTCCGCTCCAAAGTTTACATAGGCGTTGTTAACTCCTTTTATATCTTTAACTGCTTTTTCTATGTTAAAAGCACATGAAGCGCATGACATTCCTTGAATTGAATATATTTTTTCCATAATAACGAGTGTTAAGTTGATATCAAATGATGTACCTATACCATAGGTTAAGGTAATTCAGGGTGAAAGTCAAGCTCAAATATATCCTTTGCTGTTGTTTAAGAAGTTGAAAATTGCTATAATGCGATATAATCACATAATAGAATAATGAATATGAGGAAAAGAATTTCGTATCTGGTTGTTACATTGTTACTTGTTGTTTTGGCAGGTTACCAAGTATGCGTTTCCTCTTCTTATTCGAATATGGAAACCGCAATGCGCGAAAACGGGGAAATTTCATATTTTGACGAAGTCCATTGTTCTCATAATGTGGGAATGATGGATTCTCATTGCGCTAAAAATGTCGCGGATTTTATTGTTATCCCTTATGAACAAAAAATGTCCGGCTCAATATCTCAGGGCTACTCAAAAAACATTCTGAATCATTTCAAATTCATACAACGGGAACCAAAAATTTCTTTTAGCGGATCCAATATCTTTAAGTACAATGCTTCTTTTCATTCCAATCTTCGAAGCGTGATCTTATTAATATAAAAATAGAGGTTTTTTTATTGAAAACTTCTATTTTCTAATAAGATTTATATTATGGTAACAAAATCAAAAAACACAGGGCTTATTATTGCTATCGTTTTTGCCGCGATTGCAATTTCGGGTTCACTTATATTTTTTGGAGTAATGCAATCTCAAAACTCGGCTAACGATGTTGTAACCGTTAAGATTGGAGATGCCGATAAGACCAGAATGCAGAAAGAAAAGTTCGAAAATAATAAAACTCTTGATGTTAAAAAAGTTTCAAAAACTTACGATCATATCCGTGGAAATGTAGACGCCCCTGTTTCGCTTATTGAATATTCGGATTTCGAATGTCCGTTTTGTAAACAATTCCATCCTACGGCACAGCAAATTGTTGATGAATATGACGGAAAAGTGAATTGGGTGTATCGTCATTTCCCGTTAAGTTTTCACAATCCGCTTGCAACCCGGGAAGCATTGGCGTCAGAGTGTGCCAATGAACTTGGAGGGAATGATGCTTTCTGGAAATATGCCGATATGATTTTTGAAACAACAACATCAAATGGGCGAGGAATGCAGTTTGACGATCTGATTTCTATTGCCGCAAAGCTAAATTTGGACGAAACTTCATTTCGAGAATGTTTGGAAAGCGAAAAATATCTTGATCGGATTAAACAGGATCTGTCGGAAGGGCGGAAAGCGGGAGTTAAGGGAACTCCCGGAAATATAGTGATAAATAATGAAACAGGGGAAAGCGTATTTCTTTCCGGAGCTCAGCCGTTTTATAAATTTAAATTGGAGATTGACAATATGCTTGAAAAGGAGTAGTTTATTTTTTTAACCATTAATATTATGGAAACACAATACGGATACAACAAAGTTGTTGAATATGACTTTGATACCGCAATCAAACGAGTTAAAGAAGAACTTCAAAAAGAAGGTTCGGTATTCTTTCCGAAATTGACGTGCGGGCAAAATTCAAGGAAAAGCTCAATAAAGACATTGGTAAATATGTGATTTTGGGAGCATGCAATCCGCCTTTGGCCTATGAGGCGCTGGAGGCGGAACGGGAAATAGGTTTGCTTCTTCCGTGCAATGTTATTGTCTATGAAAAAGATAATAAGGTTGTTGTGTCTACCGTACTTCCAGATGCGATGATGGGATCTTTGGATAATGCCATCGTTAAAACGGTTGGCGAAAAAGCACAAGCAAAATTAAAGTCGGTTATTGATCGTGTATGATGACAAAACAGCTGCCGGTTCTATCTTTATTGAAATCCGGCAGCTTATTATTCATATACATATTTATAAAATAATTGTGCTTGATCAACAATACTTTGTAAAACGGATAAATCTTTATTTAAACGCGGTTTTCCCTTTGGAAAAATTAAAAAACACTGCAGAGTCGAGTTTTGATCCGAAGTCTTTAAGGCGTGAAGGTCTCCGATTTTTTTGTATTTGTCATTTGTTATATTGCTTTCCAATAATTTTTTATTACTGATTTTGGTTTTAAGAAGTGCGTATTGTTTATCGGTATAGACAAATTCCTTAATAGTATTGCCTGTGGAAATATCGACAAAACGGAATATTCCCCAATTTGTATGAATAATAGATGTTATTGCATTTGCCAATAAATCCATGAAAATGTTTTTTTTCTCCTTTTTGCTTAAATCATACCGTGTTAACAAATCCGTTGTTAAATTTTTTAAAAGTTGAATATGATGATTTACACGACCAATATATTTAAACGCTTCGTTAAGTTTATCATTTGATATTGCCAGATCGTTGTCTTTTTGTTGAATATCTTTTTTGTGCAGAATGTATAACCCAAATGCAATTCCAAGAATAAGAAGCGTGATTATGGATTGCGCATAAGCTCTGGGTATTGAAAATATGTGTCCGGTAAGAAAATGAGGATGAAGAACAAGCAATATAAAAAGAATAACGTAGCTAATTTTGGTGAGTTTTGACATAAAATTATGTTTTATGGCATATATGTAATTTTTTATATTTTCGCCACATATATATCATTCCTCCCGCAACGGACAATAGGCTTATCCCAAATATATAATCTTGATATTGAGCAAGAAAAAGTGCCATTCCGGACAATCCAAGTATGGGAAGAAGAGTTGTTAAGTTATGCATGCAGCAGGCTATCATAGCAGTTGTTGAAACCCCGCCCGATACGGCAACCGCCCCTCCTCCGGCTTTGGCTTTAAGATGAATTGCGCGAAAAAGCCCCATTTGTATGCCGAATCCGACAATAAGCGGGAAGACGAAATACCATTTGTCTCTTGAAAATTCCAAAGGTGCAAGAAAATCTTGCATCCCGATTGTTTGAATTAAATAAAAAACAATACTTATACCTATTGAACCGGTTATGCCCCATATGTAAATTGTATATTTAGATGTCGTCATTAATCTTAAAATTAAATATTAAATCTTCATTTAATCCTATAACCAAATTTCCCGAGAGTTTTCCTTCAAATGTAATTTCGGATTCTACGTGATGGCCGCCCATTTTTGTATTCAAAATTTTATATGAAAGCGGTTTCTTATTCGCGAAAGAAGATAATCCTTCCACATCCATGCTTGAAATATCGTAAATGTGATTATTCATTGTAAGGATTGCAATCGTTTTTCCGTCTTCGAAACGAAGATCTGAAATTTCCACGGTTACACCATCTTTGGAATCGGAAAGAGAAACGGTTTCGGCTGTTTTTTCCGAAAACGATTCTATTGTTGGTGTTTTTCCAAACGAGTTTTGTTTGTCAACGGGTCTGTTTGTATACACACCTATTCCTATACCAAGAATAACTAAGATCAAAATAGTAACAAAGCCTGTACGCATAATATTCAATGTTAAAGATTACAAGCACAGCAAGTAATACAATTATTGATAAAAATTATTTCACACGTGATTATAAATGAAATAATTTAATCACTGCGTTGTATTACATGTTGCGACCGGCGCCAATACTTTATATTCTTAACTTAAATTCAATATGAAGAAAACAATTGTAAAATTTTCCGTAGCATCATTTTTGGTTGTTATAACATTTTTAACTGCTACATCACTAGTCCTGGCGGCTTCAAACGAATGGATGGGCGGAGGTATGGGAGACTTTGGGTATAAATCCAATTCGAACGAGGACGGATTGAATAGGCAATTTGAGGAACGTATGTATACCATGATGGATATCGTTCATTTTGCCGATATTGATACCGAGAATCTTGACAATGGAGTGTTGATAAGTATTCGTGGAGATGATGAACGTTTGATACGAGAAATTCAGAAAGAATTCAACGCAGAGCAACTGAAAGAATATTTTAAAACTTTTTTGCAGGATGTCGAACTTGAAATTGAACAAAACGACACCGGTACGAATATTATCATTACATCGCAAATCGAGAATACGGCAACTCTTATTCAAGAGAACGGTCGGCGGAGCATTTTGAATTTTATCATGAATGATATGCACTCATTTATGCATGGTCGAAACGGAATGATGAATGGAAACGGAATGATGCATGGCAGAGAAGGCATGATGATGTAAATAAATTAGGTTCTTGATATAGAAAGCGGGAAGTATGAGTTCACAATCAACTTTCCGCCTTTTTGTTAATTGTCTTTATCTATATGTACATCTTATATAAAGACTTATAAAACAAATTCCATTTAACTATTTGTCCGCTTATGATATGTTTATAAAGTAAATCAAACCAACTGAATGGTTTTAAAAAATTTGAAAATATGGTTGACTGCGCTTGCCTTCCTTCTTTTTTCAATTATCGTCATTGGACTTTTTAGCATGTGGACATCGCCGGAATTCCTTCCCGGTTATTCACTCGCTTTTCTTGCGGGAATCTCAATGATTTTTTTGCCATGTACTTTTCCTCTTGTTTTTATAATCGTTCCGTTGGCGCTCTCTCGTAAAGTGGGAAAAGGTCTTTTAATGGCTTTGTTTTTTGGACTTGGCTTAATATTGACATTTTCTTTATACGGTATGGCGCTTGGTTGGCTGGGCGGTTTTGTCGCATTATATAAAGTGATAGGGATTATGTTGCTCATAGGTGGTATAGCGGCATTGATATTCGGTCTGTCCGAACTGGAATTAATTAAATTCAGACTACCTTTCATACAAGCAATGATTCCGGCATCTTTACAGAAAAAAAATGATTATATAAGGAGTTTTTTTATGGGATTTTTACTTGGAAACGCGGGTGTCGGCTGTCCTAATCCGGCTTTTTATATATTATTCGGATATGTTGCGACATTGGGTATTCCGACAATAGGGGCTTCATTGGGTGCGGTGCACGGTTTAGGTAGGGTCGTACCGTTATTATTTTTGGTTGTTTTGGCGATTTTAGGCATTAATGCAATGAATAAACTGAATACTTATCAAGCCAAAGTTAAAAGATGGGTTGCCTGGGCATTGGTTGTTCTTGGTGCTTTTATATTAAATTACGGATTGTTTGGAATGGCATGGTTTCAAGATTCGATTATTCATCAAGCATGGAATAAACTTTTGGAAGGTGTTTTTTCGAGGATTGCAGAATCATCCGCACTCGAATCAACTCTTGAAATACCGTTTGGCACGGGAG
>JAJRYP010000121.1 GCA_024275695.1 Patescibacteria group bacterium
AATATGCGACGGGCGGGGAAGGTGGTATACTAAAACACAGTAAGAATATCCGCGGAACTTCTTACAACAACGCATATGCGGCTAATCCGCCCAAACCCCCTCCGCTCCGCTACGGGGGCTTCGCATATTCGCGGACATTATCGGAAATATGCTTTTCTTTTTACGGCTAACGCCTTACACTTTTCTATAATGAACAAATTTTATTTTTTTTAAGAGGGGGGCATATGGTGTTTTCTTCGCTCGTAACCTCGCTCAGAAAACAATTTATTAAAACATTATTATGAATTACTAAAAACAAAAAATTGAAGCTGGTCTTAATTCTGAAACTCAACGCGCAGAAAATGTCGCGAACAAATTTTTTGATATAGCCGAGAAAGGACCAAGCGAAAATGATCCAAAAGCATATGAGATGTTTTCTGATGTTGGCAGAGAAACTGCACAGGGTAATTATGATAGAGCCCAGCGCATTTTAGAGGCCGGTGCCCAATGGGATGATGACCTTCGTGGAGCCGCCTCTGAAATCAACCAATTAGATCGAGAGAGGGCTGGCGCTAAACCAATGACACTCGAAAATGTCCAAGATACAATAAGTGGATACGCTAGAGACCTTGAAAAAATATCAAAAGAAAAAGGAGGAAGAATATCAGATCTTGAAAGCGCGATGGCTTTAGACAATATCGTGGGCGATATATCAGAGCCGGGAATTGAAGGAATTGATAATGCGCTTGATTATCTCGAAGGCACTCTAAAAAGTAAAAATAATACTGCTGACAGCATTCCACCTGAAGACAGAGCCGCATTTTTGAAAGATTGGCAGGAAAAACGAGCTATGCGCGATGCTCTTTTCCAAGAGAAACAAAAACGCATTGAACAGCAAAAACAATCTAAGCAAACAACAAAAGAGATAAGCGAAGGTCGTGCATCAGCATTAAGAAATCTAGAAAATTTATATGCTCAAGCTGATGTACCCGAAGACACTCCATCGCGTCAAGAATTTTTAGCAAAGGCGTCACGAATGTCGCCCGAAGAGCTTCACTTTCTTGACACCGCTCTTAAAAAAGCAGCTGTTGAATTTGGAAGAACGCGCGACCCAAAACTACTTGATGCACGCTTGGCGGACCTTACCACAAAAAGTTTTAAGCCAGAAGATGTTGTTAAAAGACGAAAAGAGGAAGACCAGAGAAAAATTGAAGAAATACGAAAAACATTAGGCTTGCCAGAACAACAACCAGCAGAGCAAGAGGAAAAGAAGGAACAACTCCCACAGGATAGCCGCACATTAAATAGATACTTCATAGATACTTTCAGAAAATTCGAGGGTATTTCTTTAGATCAATTTAAACAAGACTTTACGCTAGAAGCCGAACAGAAATTCCAAGCATGGGCAAAACAGCATATTGACACCTTAGTAAAAGAAAAACCACACGGTGCAAGATATCCTGACACCGTTGCAAGTGTTTTGGGAAATTCCCCTGTTGTATTTCAAAGTATAGCATCTCTCAAAGAGGGTAGGACTGTTTACTATGATGAATTATTGAATATGCCATTTTCTGAAGCTGCAAAAAAATATCTAAATATTGATTTGCCCGAAGACTACTTTGAACATTTCAGTAAAAAATAAGATACAGAGTTTGATCGCTTGCACAAAAATAATTGAAATAGGAGTCTTGGTTTCGGGGCATTCACCCCCAGCCCCTCTGCCCCGAAGCCAAGACAAAAATAAAATTTGTTCATTATAGAAGAGTAGTCTCACTGAGGCGAGACAAAAAGAAAAGCATACATCATATAACAGCGTGTATGAGGCTACGGTTTTTTACAAAAACCTCCGCCCAAATTCTGCTCCGTTTCACTCCGCAGAACTTCTCATACACGCAAACGTTGTCAAAAATTCCGCTCCGCTCCATTTTTGCCAATGTCCGCGAATATGCGACGGGCGGGGAAGGTGGTATACTAAAACACAGTAAGAATATCCGCGGAACTTCTTACAACAACGCATATGCGGCTAATCCGCCCAAACCCCCTCCGCTCCGCTACGGGGGCTTCGCATATTCGCGGACATTAT
>JAJRYP010000014.1 GCA_024275695.1 Patescibacteria group bacterium
GGTAGAGTTGATAAATTCAGAGCTAAAATGAAGGCTAAAGAAGAACATGACGCTAAACGAAAAAACAAGGAAAAAGGAAATGATGAAGAAGCAAAAGAATCCAAGTCGGAAGAAAAATATATGACCATTTCTCAAATGAAAGCCTTGAAAGAAAAAGAAGAGAAAAAAGCTGAGAAATCGGCTGCTAAAAAGAAAACGGCATCTAAAGAAGCCGCAAAGAAAAAATCGGGAGAAAAGACAAAAAAAACCGATAAAAAATAATTTCTTTTAAAAAATTTTAAATGCCTGGAAACTCGTTCGGCAAGCTTTTCAAAGTAACAACATGGGGCGAATCCCATGGAAAAGCGCTTGGCGTTGTTATTGACGGATGCCCTTCCGGAATTAAACTTACAGAAAAAGTCATTCAAGTTGAACTGGATCGAAGAAAGCCAAAGTCTAAAACAATAAGTACGCCGCGAAAAGAACCGGATAAAGTCGAGATTCTATCCGGTGTTTTTGAAGGGAAAACAACGGGTATGCCAATTTCTATGATTGTATTTAACAAAAATGTAAAATCCGCAGATTACAATAATTTGAAAAATACATACAGACCCGGCCACGCTGATTTAACTTATGAAATGAAATATTTGAATCGCGACTATCGTGGAGGCGGCCGCGCTTCCGGACGCGAAACTGTCGCACGTGTAATGGCAGGTGCTATCGCAAAAAAAGTTATTAAGCAACTATTTGGTTATAAAAAAATGAAGATTATCGGACATACTACTCAGGTAGGTCCTCATAAATCCAAAAAATTTGTCGAAAAAGAAATTGAAAATAATGAAATCCGATGCGCGGACAAAGATGCAGCCAAAAAAATGATTGAATATATTCGTAAAATGAGAGTTGAAGGAGATTCTATAGGAGGCCTCGTTGAAATAAGGGTAAAAAACTGTCCGTACGGACTTGGAGAACCGGTTTTTGATAAGCTCGATGCGGATTTAGCTAAAGCAATAATGTCGATTGGCGCTGTAAAAGGAGTTTCTTTTGGTGCCGGATTCAATGTTGTTTCAATGAAAGGTTCTGAAAATAACGATCAGTACAAAGTAGTAAAAAATAAACAGATTGAAACAGTAGCAAATAACGCGGGTGGCATATATGGAGGAATTTCATCCGGTGAAGATTTACTAATCAATATAGCCGTGAAACCTACCCCAAGCATAAGCAAAAAACAAAAAACTGTCGATATAGGAGGCAAAGAAGTTGGCATGAGTATTAAAGGACGGCATGACGCCTGTATTGTTCCTCGACTAATTCCGGTTGCGGAAAGTATGGTGGCAATAACGATTCTGGACCATTTATTAAGGCTAAAAGCTATCGATTAATTTATGAATGATTTTAAATTTTCCATAAAACACACTGATGAAAATACAAAGGCACGTGTGAGCGAATTTGAAACACCTCATGGCAAAATTAACATGCCCGTTTATATGCCTGTTGGAACACTTGCAACAGTAAAAACCTTAAGTCCAGAAGAGCTTGAGGAAATTGATGCGGAAATAATTCTTGCAAACACATATCATTTATATTTAAGACCCGGTCACAAGACCGTAAAAAAAATGGGAGGTTTGCATAAATGGATGAACTGGCAAAGGCCTGTATTAACCGACTCGGGAGGCTTTCAAGTATTTTCGTTGGCACAAAAAAAAGGTCACAATAAAACCGAAAAGAAAACTTTAGTTAAGATTAAAGAAGACGGAGTTGAATTCCATTCACACCTTGATGGTTCCAGGCACTTCTTCACACCGGAAAAAGTAATGCAAATCCAATCTGATCTTGGAGCTGACATTATTATGACTTTTGACGAATGCGCTCCATCAAATGCGAGTCGACAATATATTAAAGAAGCAATGGAAAGAACTCACAGGTGGGCTGTACAATGCAAAAAAGAACACGAAAAAATCCAGGCAAAACGCGAAATTAAACAAGCATTGTTTCCAATTATTCAAGGAGGAATTCATAAAGATTTACGCGTTAAATCTGCAAAATTCATGGCTGATCTGGATCTTCCCGGTATTGCAATCGGCGGACTTTCAGTTGGTGAAACAAAAGAAAATATGTATAAAATTTTAGATGCAATAAGAGAACATTTACCGGAAAATAAACCTAGATATTTAATGGGTGTTGGCTCCCCGGATGATCTTTTGGAAGCGATTTCTCATGGAATTGATATGTTTGACTGTGTTATGGCTACCCGAAATGCAAGACACGGCTCGTTCTGGACAAAAGACGGAAGGTTTCATGTGAAAAATTCAGAATATAAAGAAGATCCAAATCCGTTGATGAAGTCTTGTTCATGCTATACATGCAAAAATTTCTCAAAAAGTTATGTTAGACACTTGTTTATGGAGCAAGAAATGTTTGGACTGCGCTTACTAACTATCCATAATGTGTATTTTCTGATAGATTTAATGAGAAAGATAAGAACTCATATTCAGAAAGGAACATTCTTATCTTTTAAAGAAAATTTTCTTGAAAGATTTAAAAATTAATCTCCAATCATGAAAGGAAAAGAAATAATTAATTATTTCTTCGAACTCGGAGTTTTAAAAAAAATTTATCACAACGGACCGCAAGTTGCGGGCGTAAAAGAGCCGGATACAGTTGCCGAACATGTATATAGAGCTGCTGTAATTGGATATGTGCTTGCGGAAATGGAAGGAGTCTCCGGTGAAAAAGTCGCAACAATGCTTTTATTCCATGACAACCCGGAAACTCGAATCGGTGATCATAATAAGGTTGCTCAAAGATACATAAATCGTAAAAAAGCAGAAAAAAAAGTTTTGAAAGATCAACTTAAATCGCTCCCCTCTCAAATTGCAAAAAAAATCGACAAATATTGGAATGAAAAAGAAAATCACAAAACAAAAGAAGGGATAATTGCTTCCGATGCGGATCTGCTCGAAACCGCTTTGCAAGCAAAGGAATATGTAGATATCGGATATCCGACGAAAAACTGGCTTTCAAATGTTAAAAAACACTTAAAAACAAAAAGTGCCAAAAAACTAATGGCTCAGTTGGAAAAGACTCGTTTTACGCAGTGGTGGAAGGATTTAAAAAAGATATAATCAAGCTGATTTTGTGGTCGTTTTCTCTTTTAAATATGCCTTATTCTGAGAACTAAGATCTGTACGAGCTTTAAGAATCACCATAACAGGTGAGCTTGAAGGGAATCTATCAATAATCTTCTTTATTACTTCACCGGTTATTTGTTTATTATTCGCAAGATAAGAATTAAATGCCAAATCTTTCTTTAATACCGGCAATCGAAGCCACATGTCCCGCGCGAGTGAATTTGTTACATTTGGATGTTTAGCAAGTTGTCTGTATAAAGGATAATCCTTAGGTTTCTTTCCTAATGACCTCATAATGATGTCCAAACGTCCTTCTTTAAGTTCCGGTCTTTTTAAAACAGCCGCTTGAACTCTTCTTGATCCTTTTTGAGCCAATATTACCAAAGTTGTAAGTGATGTTCTTTTATGTCCGGCAAGTATAAGCTTGGCTTGTTGAGATACATCTCTACTTTTTGCCATACTGATTTTTGCACCTTTCGGAACAACCTTATTATCTAAAAACGCAAGTGTGAACGACCTACTTCTAAAAACATTATAATTGGGTATTTTTTGTAGAACACTCCATTTTGTCGCATTTCGTGCAACATATGTTTGCAAAGCAATATTTGTTTTTCTATCTCTTAAGAAGCGTACTTGCAAAGCATCTTGCTCTTTAAAATCAATTTTAACAAGCTTAAGCAAATTAAACATTACATCAAGCTGATTTGCCAATGCAGGTGTTTTGCGCATTTTTCTCGCAAGAGTTCGTGTAGCTTTTTTTGCTTCGACGTCACTTAATACACGGGAGGAAACATTTGCCGGAGTAGGCTTTAAGCCCAGGCCTTCCGTTAATACCTTTTTAGCTAATGCAAGATTCTTTTTTAGCTTTTCCGCACCTGCCCGAGGCTTCGGAACTTTATCAATAAAAATAAATTTCGAATAAAACAAATTTAACATTTTATTATTTCTTTAAGACAAGAATCTTTATATTATACAAGTTTTTAGCACTTTAATCAACTGTAAGCATTTAATCAAAAGTGTTATATTTGATGAGCATTAATTTTTAGTATGATTGCATATCTAAACGGAACAATTCATAAAAAACTGCCTGATTCGCTTATTGTTAACACAAACGGTGTTGGATATGAAGTTCGTGTGAATAAAAATTTCTACACGGAATGCGAGGAACGGGACGCAATTGAAATCTATATTCACACAGCCGTTCGCGAAGACAATATAAGTTTGTATGGATTTGCTTCAATCGATGAATTAAACATGTTTAAACTGCTTATTTCCGTTTCCGGAGTAGGTCCGAAAAGCGCTCTTGAGATATTGAACAATCCTCTATCATCACTTAAATATGCGATTTCAAATGGTGAATCCGCGCTTATTGTAAAAACAAAAGGAATAGGAGCAAAAACAGCAGATCGTATTATTATCGATCTCAAGGGTAAAATAGACACAATAGAAAAGCCCGAAAATTATTCGGTAAATCAAAAAATTAATGATGATGTTCTTAACGCTTTAATAAACCTTGGATATAAACGTCATCATATTATGAGTGCGCTAAAGAATATTCCGGAGGGAATATCTGATACAGAACAAATTATTCGTTACTTCCTTCAAAATGCTTAATGATATACGAAAGCGGTTTAAAAGCTTTCAAGCTTTGTTTATTAGTAATCCGACTAATGTTTACTATTTAACCGGATTTACGGGAAGTCGCGGGCTAATTTTGATAACGAAACGAAAAGCATACTTCTTTACTGACTTTCGTTATCTTGAATACGCAAGAAAAATCGTTCCAAAAGAATTTAAAGTTGTTCAAATTGATAAAAAGTGGAAAAAAGATTGGCCAAAGTTACTTAAAAAACTAAAAATAACATCTATCGGATTTGAAGAAAGTTATCTTACCGTTCATCAGCGTGATTCCCTCAAAAAAATCTCAAAAAAAGTGAGCTTTAAAAAATCAAACGGAATAATTGAAAATATTCGCCGGATAAAAAGCGAAAAAGAACTTCGCCTTATCAAGAAATCCCAAAAAATTAATGAAGAAATTCTTTCTGAAATCAAAAAGTTCATTAAAATCGGGAAAACGGAAAAAGAAATTGAATGGTTTATTCTTGAGAAAATTCGCGAGAAAGGAGGAGACGGTCCTTCATTTAATCCAATTGTTGCTTTTGGTAATCATAGTGCGATCCCCCATCATCAAAACAGCGACAGAAAGCTAAAAAAGGGTGATGTTGTTTTAATTGATATGGGTGTTGTATATAAACACTATGCTTCTGACATGACACGAACTTTTTTTACCCAGAAACCCACAAAAAAACAGGAAGAAGTTTATACTACGGTTCTAAACGCACAAAAAGCGGCCATTGAAACCCTGAAATCGGGAATAACCAATACAAAACTAAACAAAGCTGCGATTAATGTTATAAAAAAAGCCGGATATTTCGATAATTTTCAGCATGCACTGGGGCATGGTACAGGTTTGGATATTCATGAATTACCTAATTTGGGAGCCGAAAAAGCATTTAAATTAAAAAAGAACATGATTACGACAATAGAACCGGGTATTTATCTAGAGAAAAATTTTGGCGTTCGCATCGAAGATATGCTAATAATATCTCATGCCGAAGCAATAAATATCACAAAAGCACCAAAAGAGCTTAGAGATGCCATTTTAAAGATTTAACATTACACGAAAAATGACACCAAAAATAGGAGTAATACTATTTCCCGGAACTAACTGCGAACTCGAAGCATTAAGAGCACTCGAACGATCGGACATGCAACCTCAATTAATAAGATGGAACGATACGGAAACAAATTATGGCATATTCGACGGATTCTTTATTCCGGGAGGATTTTCATATGAAGATAGAGGAAGATCGGGAATTATTGCTTCAAAAAATCCGCTTCTTAAGAAAATAAAAGAAGAAGAAGCTAAAGGAAAACCTGTTCTGGGCGTTTGCAACGGTGCTCAAATTCTTCTTGAAGCCAAGCTTATCCCCGGACTTGATCCGGAACATGTGGAAATGTCGCTTGCGTGGAACAAACGCACAGATAAAGAAGGAAATATTCTTGGTACGGGTTTTTATAATGATTGGATTTATATTAGAACAAATATTACCCCCGGGAGATGCGCATTTAATAATTTCGCACAAAATCATATATTGCGAATTCCGGTTGCGCATGCGGAAGGACGATTCACAAGTTTAGACAGAGAGCTTGTTGATCTACTCGAAAAGAATGAACAAACGGCGTTTCAATATTGTGATAAAAATGGTGAAATTATCAATGAATTCCCAACAAATCCAAATGGAGCCGTATTAAATCTTGCCGGAGTATGTAATCCGGAAGGAAATGTAATGTCGCTAATGCCGCATCCTGAAAGAACAGAAAAAGGGCAAGCCGTTTTCGATTCAATGAGAGATTATATTGGAAAAACTTTTTCTATAACTAAAAAAGATAATATTGTATTATCACGAAAGTCGAAGGTTAAAGATGAAATAAAATCATACGAACATCCGAATATTGAAATTTTTGTTGATACTGTAATTACGGACAATGAAGAACGTACAATAGAAAAAGCGATTCATGACATGGGCTTTAATGATCTGCGCCTAAAGAAGCTCGATTATTTCGGAGTCTATGCGGATAAGTCAGCTAATCTTGAAGAAATAACACAAGCTTTAATTAATTCCGGTGAAATAGTAAATCTGGCAAAGGAAGTTCCTCATATTGTCATTAATTCTTCCGAAAATTATACATTTGACAAAAAATACGGCCTTGAAAAGACCGATAAAGCTCAACAAAACAAAGGAATACGATTTCTTGCTTTTGAAAAAGAAAATACTATCGGTGAAAGCATTATGCAAACGATCAAACAACATTTTTCAATTGAAGGGATTAATAAAATCACATATGGAAAACAGTGGAATTTACAAATCAATCCGGATAAAGCGGAGGAGATCGTTAAGACTCAAATCTTCCACAATCCTCATGCGATGGATATTTTTAAAGCGTAACCATATTTAGATATGTGCGGCATTTTTGCCTATAAAGGCAATAAAACGAATGGAGCGGAAATTGTTATTAACGGATTAAAAAAACTTGAATATCGAGGATATGATTCCTGGGGAGTTGCTTATAAATGCGATAATGAAGTTAAAATCTATAAAGAAGTTGGAAAAATCGGAGAATTTGACTTCAACAGATCAAAAGAAAAGCTGGGATTTGATAAAAAATGTACGCTTGCCGTAGGCCATTCACGTTGGGCCACACATGGAGGCGTAACGGTTGCGAATGCGCATCCTCACGCTTCGCAGGATAAAACAATTGCCATTGTTCATAATGGAATTATTGAAAATTATCTGGAGCTGAAAGAAAATCTTGTTAAAAAAGGATATGAGTTTAAATCTGAAACAGATACTGAAGTTATCGCGCAACTAATTCAAGAATATAAGGATTTAGGGCTTGTAGAAGGCATAAAAAAAGCACTTTCGATGCTGGAAGGACGTTATGCGATTCTTGTTATTAGTGATTCCGATGATCTTTTGATAGCCGCACGTCGCGGTTCCCCTTTAATTGTTGGCGCAGGAAAAGATGAACACTTTATTGCTTCCGATATACCTGCATTTTTGGAGTACACACGAAACGTGATGTATTTAGATGACAATCAAATGGTGATAATTGATAACAAAGCTACATTTATCGATCTGGAAACAGATAGAGAAATTAAAAAAAGAATCGTTGAGATAGATTGGGATACGGAGAGTGCTGAAAAAGGAGAATTTCCTCATTTTATGATCAAAGAAATTAGCGAACAGAAAGACACAATTTCACGCGCGATCAATCAAGATCCGGAAAAAATAATGGAAATTGTGGAAGAAATTAATAATGCTTTTGGAACTTACTTAATCGGATGTGGAACGGCAGGGAAAGTATGCCTTGCAGGTTCATATTTATTCGCAAGAATTGCGGAAAAACATGTAAACACAGCTTTTGGATCCGAATTCCCGAGTCTGCAACAATTTATTACCGATAAAAGTCTGATAATTGCGGTATCGCAAAGTGGAGAAACCGCAGATACACTCGAAGCAATCGAAGTTGCAAAGAAAAAAGGTGCGAAAGTTCTTTCAATAATTAATGTCGAAGGATCTACAATGGATAGGATATCGGATTTTTCAATTCATATTAAAGCCGGACCGGAAAAGGCCGTAGCTTCAACAAAAGCCACAACAGCACAAATGGCAATTTTAACTTTGCTTGCATACGGATGTGCCGGAAAACTTGATGAAGGCAAATTTTTACTTCTTGATGCCGCGAGCAATATTAATGACATGCTTAATCCTCGTTATGAAGCACATCTTCACAAGCTGGCTGAAAAAATAAAAGATTTTGAAAGCATGTATGTAATTGGAAAAGGTTTGAATTACCCAATGGCGCTTGAGGCTGCAATTAAATTACAGGAAGTTTCGTATATTCACGCGGAAGGTTTCGCCGGAGGAGAATTAAAGCATGGTCCGATTGCGCTCATTAGCGAAGGAACTCCGTGTATTGTCCTTGTTGGGAAGGATGAAACGGAAAACGAAATTATTAGTAACGCCATGGAGATAAAATCGCGAGGCGGTTATATTATTGGTGTCGCGCCCGACAATCATGAATTGTTCGATTACTGGATTAAAGTTCCCGAAAGCGGGAATGCCTCCCCTATCGTAAATATAATTCCAATTCAGATTCTTGCGTATCAGCTTGCGGTTTTAAGACAAAATAATCCGGATATGCCACGAAATTTGGCTAAAAGTGTTACCGTTAAATGATTATTAACGCATTATAGGTCTTCATAAAGATGTTTTTTCCTGCTATAATATATAGACTATTTAAGTTTATTTATTATGCCAAAAATAAGACCGGTAGATCTCGACACCAATGAAGCTCAAATGTTAAAACTTCAAGCAGCTTTTGAAAGACGATGCGATGATATTCAAAAAGATACCGAGAAACTTTTAAAAGCTATTTCCGGTGATGATAAAAAATCCCATATGGAAATTCTGAAACGACATAAATTAAAGTTAGATGAAGCACTTGCCATACTGCAGAAAAAACTGGACGCACTTGTTTAAATTAAAACAATGAGAATTCATAATACAAAATTTGTTTGCACTTTGGGTCCGGCTTCTGAAAAAATCGAGGTTTTGGAAAAGATGATTATTAATGGAATGGACTGTGCAAGACTTAATTTTTCTCATGGAACGTATGAGGAACATGCAAGTCTTATTAAAAAAGTAAGAAAAGTGGCAAAAAAACTTGAAGTTCCCGTGGCAATCATGCAAGATCTTCAAGGGCCGAAAATTCGTATCGGAAATATTTCGGACAAAGGTATTGCCATTACAAAGAATGAAACCATTGTCTTAACGTGCGGGGTAAATTCCTCAAAAAAAATCCCTGTTCAATACAAAAATCTTTACAAATTTGTAAAAAAAGGAAATTTGCTTTTAATCGACGACGGTTTAATTGAACTTAAAATTGAAAAAATTGAAAAAAAAGATATTTATTGCAAGGTTTTGAACAGCGGGACAATCAAGAAAAATAAAGGTATTAATATTCCAAACGAAATAACAAATATTGATCCGATAACCTCGAAAGACAAAAAAGATTTGCTATTCGGACTTAAACAAAGCGTCGATTACGTTGCGTTGTCTTTTGTAAACGAGGCAAAAAATATTCACGATCTTAGAAAATTAATTTCAAAACAGAAAAAAAATGTGAAAATTATTGCAAAAATTGAACGCGCAAAAGCGGTTGAAAATTTAGAAGAGATAATCAAGGCCGCTGATGCGTTAATGGTTGCTCGAGGAGATCTCGCGCTTGAAATAGGTGCGGAAAAAGTACCAATCATTCAGAAAAAAATGATCCGTTTATGTAATCTGGCCGGGAAGCCGGTAATTACAGCTACCCAAATGCTTCAATCAATGGTTGAAAATCCAACACCGACAAGAGCGGAAGTCAGTGATGTCGCAAATGCGATTTTCGATCACACTGACGCAATAATGCTTTCAAATGAAACTGCCGTGGGAAAATATCCGATTAGAGCAATTAAAGTATTTTCAAATGTCGCCAAAATTACCGAAAAAGAATTAAAAAAACATCACGAATTACTGCCGATTCGAACAATTAAAGAATATGTAAATAACGACGATGTTCTTAGTTTTCAAACATGTGAACTTGCCGAGACTACAAACGCTCATGCAATTATTATAATTACAAACTCGGGAAATTCCGCGAGATACGTTTCAAAACATCGTACTTATATTCCGACAATAGTAATAACACCGGAAGAAAAAACAAAAAACGAATTAGCTCTAATGTGGGGTTTAAATAAAATTATGATTGGAAAAGTTAAAGAAAAAACCTATCTTGAAGATATTAAAAAAATCGTACTAAAAACAAAGTGCATGAAAAAAGGACAAAAAGCGATAATTTTTTATGGAGGAGCTAAAGAAAAACATATTGTATCGACGGTAATATAAACGTATTATGATAAAAGAATGTAATCGCGACAATATGCGTATTTTAGGAATAGATCCAGGTACCGCAAAAACAGGTTATGGAATCATAGACGACATTAATGATACTTATGATTTAGTTAATTTTGGATGCATTACCACTGAAGCCGGCGTTCCTCTTGAAGCGAGATTGCATGAGATTGCTCACGATCTGGAAGAAATTATTAAAAAATTCAAGCCTGATTATGCTGCAATTGAAGAACTTTTCTTCTCGAAAAATACAAAGACAGCACTTGCAGTTGCACATGCCAGAGGAGTTATAATCCAAAAGTTAAACGAAAACGATATTTCGATTTATTCTTATAACCCGATGAAAATCAAGCTCGCACTTTGTAATGATGGAAAAGCTAAAAAACCCCAAATTCAAAAAATGGTTCAGATACTTCTTAATTTAAATACAATTCCTTCTCCGGATGACGCGGCTGACGCTCTTGCAATAGCAATATGCCACGGAAATTGTATAAAAAATCAATCACTCTACGCTTATTCATGAAAAAATTTCTTACCGTACTTAACTTGTTTCTGCTTTTTACTCTCATACTGCTTACGCTGTATGTGTTTGAAGTAATCGATATTCCTTTTCTGCACCCCGCGGAAACGAAAGTTCCAAGAATTGATAAAACACAAACCGCAACCGAAGTTAGCACTTCAACGGAAATCAATAAGCCCAAAGAAACGGTTACGCGTAAAAAAACATATGATGAACTAATGAAAAAAGGTGATATTTATTATGAAAAAGGCTTTTATCATTTAGCGATCGATTCCTACACGCAAGCGAATAAATCTAAATCAAACGATATTGCATCTCTAATCAAAATTGCTGAAATTCAACTTAAGCTTAATGAATTCGAACAAACAAAAGAACTTGCAACTGCAATTTTAAAAGCCAAGCCAACTTCGATTGAAGGAAAATTAATTCTCGGACAAGCACATATCGGACTGGAATAATTTGCAGAAGCAAAAAGTATTTTTGATAGCGCTTCAAGCGATGACCAGGCAGTTCAATATTATCAAGGAATAATGGCGTTATTTTTTGGAGAATACGAACGCGGAAGAAATCTTCTAACTTCCGCTGTTAATAATGAAAATTCAGTGGGATTCAACGAGCAAGCACAAAAGTTCATAAATGCAATGGATGAATTCGACCGATATCAAGCGGGACAACATGATCATTTAAAAGTTTTGATTTCCAGAAGTTATGTTCAAACGGGATATCCTCAAATATCAAAAGCGCTTCTCTGGGACATCCTTAAAGAAACCAGGACATATAGAGATGCTTGGATTATTCTCGGATATTCTTATCTAAAACTCGGACAATTTCAGGATGCTGTTGATGCTCTTGAAGAAGCGAAAAATCAAGACCCGGAAAAACCGGAAACTTTATTTTATTTGGGTCTTGCATATGCGGGTAACGATCAAATAGATGAAGCTATTGAAACATTGGAACTTGCCGATGAAAACGGATATGAGCCAAAAGT
Organism: Patescibacteria group bacterium; assembly: GCA_024275695.1. Lineage (GTDB taxonomy): Bacteria > Patescibacteriota > Gracilibacteria > UBA1369 > PNNO01 > JAJRYP01. The sequence continues at coordinate 12,139 of JAJRYP010000014.1, forward strand.
CCATGTTGAACAAAAACTCGCGGAACTTTATTTTCAAAAAGAAGATTACGAAAAAGCCGGTGAAAAATATGAAGATGTTATTACTTTAAATTCATCGGATATAAATTATTTCGTCAGGCCCATATATATTTATATAGAAAAAACAAACAAGCCTGAAAAAGCTGTTGCTCTTGCAGAGAAGGCCAAAATTCACAATCCGGACAATCCAATGGCTTATAATCTTTTGGGATGGGCGTATGTGGCAAACAACGATTTTATAAACGCCAAAAAAAATCTTGAAAAAGCAATAAAATATAACGACACATTTGATGCCCCGTATCTTAATCTGGGATGGATGTATGAAAAACAGGGTAAATTGGATACGGCAAAAACATTATATAAAAAAGCATATGAAATGGGCGGGAATTCACCTGTTGGAAATCTTGCCGCTGATCGGTATAATTCATTACTGGACAGGGAGCAAAATCAAGGTTTCATGGTGAATATCTTTAATTAATACCCTACTTATGCTATTTCCAATCATCGTACTCTTCATTATCGGAACAATATTTGGAAGCTTTTTGAGTGTAGTTATAGCAAGAATCAGAACTCAAAAAAAAGGAATATTTTTGGGAAAATCCGAGTGTCCGGACTGTGGCAAAAGACTTAATGCGGTGGATCTCATACCGATTTTCGGTTACATAATTAATAAAGGTAAATGTAAATATTGTCATAAAAAAATCAGTCCGCATTATCCCCTGCTCGAACTGATAACGGGATTAATGTTCGTGGCCTTTTTTATAAAATTTCCATTTATTGATTTTGAATATTTTGGAACTCAAGTTTGTGGAGGATTTTTCTGTCAATCTACCTTTACTTCATATATTTATAACACCACAATTGGATTGTTTTTAATCGGCATCTTTTTTTACGATTTAAAATATATGGAAATTCCGGAAATATTTACTTTCCCGGCAATTGGAATAATTTTTGTTGGAAGTATTTTATTCCCGGAACCCGGTATGGCAAGTATGGCGATCGGCGGAGCAAGCGCAGGTTTATTTTTTGGAATTCAAGTTTGGCTAAGTAAAGAAACCTGGCTCGGAAAAGGAGACACACAAGTCGGTATTTTAATGGGAATGCTTTTTGGATTTAAATTATTTATTGTCAGCCTTATAATTATTTATTTAATTGGGCTAATTACCACGGTTCCTCTTTTAATCGCTAAAAAGGTCACAAAGAAAACGCGAATACCCTTTGCACCTTTTATGGTAATTTCAACATTTATTACATTGTTTTTTGGAGAATTTTTGTATAGCTTTTATTTTGACACACTTCTTTAAATTCAAACTGCATGAAGAAAAAAGTTCTCCTCATTATTCTTGATGGATACGGTGAAGGGAAAAAATATAAAGGTAACGCGGTAACAAACGCAAAAACACCTAATCTTGATAAACTTAGCAAAAAATATCCCAAAACTTTACTGAACGCACACGGGCCGGCTGTCGGTTTGCCTGCAGGTTTTCAAGGAGGATCTGAAGTTGGTCATTATACAATGGGCGCGGGAAAAATTGTTCTTGGCGCAATGAAAACAATCAACCAATCAATTAAAGACGGATCTTTTGATAAGAAAAAAGAAATTGTTGATGCAATTAAAAATGTAAAAAAGAATAAGTCAAAACTGCATTTGCTCGGCATGATTTCGGATGCGGGTCTTCATTCAAATTATAATCATCTTTTCGCACTTCTTAAACTTGCCAAAAAACATAAATTAAAAGAAGTTTACATTCATGCCATTATGGATGGACGTGATGTCCCGGAACGATCCGGAGATAAATTCATTAAAAGAATTCAAAAAGAGATAAAAAATATTGGAGTAGGCAAATTGGCAACCATCGTCGGACGATATTTTGCAATGGATAGAGATAAAAATTGGGCTCGAACGGATAAAGCTTATAATTTATTTACAAAATTGAAGGGCGTGAAGGAAGATGATCCGATTCAGGCTCTTAAAAATCAATATAAGAAAAATGTTGAATCCGATTATTATATTGAACCTGTGTTTTTAGATAAAAATGGAAAAATCAGTAGAAAAGACAGTGTTATCTTTTATAATTATCGAAGTGATAGAGCCGCTCAGATTACGCAACGATTCACCAATAAATTAAACCCGTATTTTTGTTGTTTCGGACCATATACAAATAAAGCGCCTGTTGCATTTCCCGCTCCGAAACTAAAAATGAACCTTGGAAAATTATTGGCAAATAAAAAATTAAAACAACTCAGAATAGCGGAAACGGAAAAATACGCGCACGTGACGTTCTTTTTTAACAGTCAGGAGAAGAAACCATATAAACTCGAAAATCGAATACTTGTACCTTCGGCAAAAGTAAAATCATACGCAAGCAAACCGGAAATGAGTGCCTTAAAAATTACCGACGCACTTCTTAAAGACCTAAAAAAGAACGAATATTCGTTTATTGCGTTAAATTTTGCAAATTGTGACCTGGTTGGACATTCCGGTTCTTACAAGGCGGCAATTAAAGCAATTGAAACTCTTGATAAATGTATAGGCAAAATACTTCCGGCGACTATGGAAAAAGGATATGAAGTTATTATTACTGCGGATCACGGTAATGCCGAATACATGATTTACGAAGAAAACGGTGAAGAATGTCCGTCTCACACTCTAAATCCTGTAATATTTTTACTTTGCAGCGACAAATATAAAGACGTAAGACTTAGGAAAAAAGGCGGCCTTGCAAATATCGCGCCGACAATTCTGGATATGTTGGAAATTAAGAAACCAAAAGATTGGGATAAATCATTAATTTTAAAAAAGTAATATGAAAGCAGTAATTTTGGCCGGTGGAATTGGAACAAGACTTTGGCCGTTAAGTAGAAAACATGCTCCAAAGCAATTTCAGAAACTCGCACATAATGAAAAAACAATGCTTCAACAAACAGTTGAGCGTATTTCTTTTCTAAACAATGAAGATATTTTTATCGCAACCAATCGGGAATTTGTTGAAGAAGTTAAAAAACAACTTCCGGATATCCCGATTGAAAATATTATTGCCGAACCGGCACTTAGAGATACTGCGACTTGTATCGGATATGCCGCGATGCGTCTATCGATTAACTCTCCCGATGATGTAATGGCAATAATTTATGCGGATCATTTGGTAAAAGATCCTCATGAGTTTCAAAACAAGCTATTGGCGGCGGAGAAAGTGGCAAACAAGCAAAAAACTCTAAATATAATCGAAGTAAGAGCAAGATTTCCGAATGTAAATTTAGGATACGTTCAAGTAGGCGAAAAAATTGAAAAAATTGACGGTAACGACATATATGAATTTAAAAAATTTACTGAAAAGCCCGATCTTGAAACAGCTAAGGCATTTATTGAAAACGGTGATTATTTATGGAATACGGGAATGTATGTCTGGCGAATCGATACAATTCTTGAAAAATATAAAAAGCATCTTCCCGACACATATGAAAAATTAATGAAAATTAAAAAATCGATCGGAAGTGATGCGGAGAATGAAGTAATTAAAAAAGAATATAGTTCATGCGAAAAAATTTCGATCGACTACGCGATTATGGAAAAGGTGGATTCATCCAAAGTTAAAATTATTCCGGCAGAATTCGGATGGAGCGATGTGGGAACTTGGGAATCTATTCATGATGAATTAGTTGGTAAGCCTGACGAAAATGTAATTAACGCGAAAAATATAACCATTGATACAAAAGGTTCGTTAATTCGAACAAGCAATCCCGACAAAATAATTGCAACGGTTGGTTTAAATAATATCGTTGTAGTAGATACGCCTGACGCATTACTTATTTGCCCTAAAAAGCGCAGTCAGGACGTAAAAAAAATAGTTGAAGCATTAAAAAATGAAGAGAAATATTTATAACTTTTCAAACAAGCCGTTTTCACTTATAGTTGAAAAGAAGTAATTTCTTGTGCTATGAACAAAAATCAGCAACATCCGGTCCAAATAAAACCAAAACCATGGGGACGCGAAATTTGGTTTGCGCAAAATGATTCTTATGCCGGAAAAATTCTTGAAATAACCAAAGGACACAGATATTCACTACAATACCATGAACGTAAAAAGGAAACTCAATATATTTATTCCGGACAAATTAAAATGACATATGGAAATAATGAAGAAAATTTGCAAGAAATAGTGTTAAATCCGGGTGACAAATTCGACGTTCTTCCTTATACTATCCATCGTGCGGAAGCACTTGAGGATTCAAAAATTTTTGAAGTTTCAACACCCGAGCTCGATGACGTTGTTAAGCTCCATGATGACTATGGTCGCAGCGGAAAAGGCAATGACGAAGAGCTGGACTTGAAACTTCATGAAGAAAGATCCAAATAATAATAAATATTTAACTATTTAATCCACTGTTTCATGAAAGGTAAACTACTTGGCAAGGTTGGGCTCATTATACTTGTCGCAATTGTTCTGGCTGTAATTGATCTTCCACCGGAAACCAAAGCTCCTTATGTATCCTGGGCTCCGGATTATATTAAAAACCAGCAGGTGCAACTGGGGCTTGATCTGCAAGGCGGATCAGCGCTAGATTACAAACTTGATTTGAGAAAAGTTCCTTTAGAAGACAGAAAGAGCAAAGTTGAAGGAAATTTGAGAGTCATTAACAGAAGAATAAACAGTTTGGGCGTATCGGAACCAAACATATATATAACAGAGGTGGGAAATGAAACTCACATTAACGTAGAAATAGCCGGTGTTGACATTGAAGAAGCAAAAGAAGTGATTGGAAAGGTTATTCAGCTGGAATTTAAAGAACGAAAAGAGACTATCGATCCTAATGAAAAACAGGAGATTGAAAAACGTGCAAACGAAGCTTTGCAGCGAATTAAAAATGGAGAAGATTTTGCTTTGGTAGGTCAAGAAGAAGAACTTTCCGACCCAACTCTTGTTACATATACAAGTTCGGACTGGAAATTCAGAGATGAAATCAACGATGATTTAGCGGCAAAACTTTTTGCAATGCAGCCGGGGCAAGTTTACGAAGGAACTGTTGAAACCGGAGGAGAATACACAATTAACGAACAAGGAGGACTTGTTGAATTAACCGGAATTAATATCTTAAAACTTCTCGAAGAAGAAGAGGTCGAAAGAACAACTACTGAAGAAAGAGGCGTACTTGTAAGACATATTCTTATCGCATATAAAGATTCGGATACAACGGCGGAGGGTATTACCCGAACAAAAGAAGAAGCTGAATCTTTCGCGAATGAGTTATTGGAAAGAATCAAAAACGGCGAAGATTTTGGAGCACTGGCTAAAGAATATTCCGATGATGCGGGATCAGCGGAATTAAACGGCGTACTTGGCAAACCGGCCGGTCGAGGAGCCTATGTTTCGGAATTTGAAAGTGCCGCGCTCGCTTTAACGGAAAAAGGACAAGTATCCGATTTAGTTGAAACAAAGTACGGATTCCACATTATCAAAGCAGACGACATAATTGATCCAATCGAATCAACTACAACGGAAAAACATATTAAATATGCCAAAATCTTTTATTCCACGATTCCAAGTGATTGGCAGGAAACAGGTCTCACCGGAGAACATTTTGTACACGCCGACGTACAATTTAATCAAGTTTATCAGCCTTATGTTTCAATTCAATTTAATGACGAAGGCGCGAAGCTTTTCGCGGAAATCACTGAAAGAAACGTTGGAAAACCATTGGCAATATTCGTTGGTGGAGATCTGGTTTCCGCTCCAAATGTAAACAGTAAAATTAATGGCGGATCCGCACAAATTACCGGAAATTTCAGTTTGGAAGAAGCCAACACACTGGCTTCCGAATTAAATACCGGTGCGATACCGGTAAAAATGGTACTTGCCGGTGAATATACTATTGGAGCCGAGCTTGCAAATGAATCTTTGGCGAAAAGTCTGTGGGCGGGAATTATCGGACTAGTGATCGTTGCACTTTATATGATTGTTTATTACAGATTAAAAGGACTCTTCGCCGTAGTGGCGCTTTCAATATATGCCATAATTTTACTTTTCCTTATTCAAAGTCAGCTGGACACAATTGTTGCAGTAATAATTGCAGTCTCGATGTTCATATTCTTGATGATTAAAATATTGAACTCAAAAGATAATGGATGGGAGAAATTATTAACGTCCATTCTGGCTGTATTTGCTCTGTTTTTTATAGTATATCTTCTAGCCAGTCCAATTGTATTAACGCTTGCAGGTGTTGCCGGTGTAATCCTCTCGATCGGTATGGCGGTAGATGCAAACGTACTTATTTTTGAACGAATCAAAGAAGAAATACGCGACGGAAGACCAATCGGCTCCGCTATTGATATTGGATTTGACAGAGCATGGTCAAGTATACGCGACTCGAACTTTTCATCACTTATTACTTGCGCGATCCTGTTCTATTTTGGAAGTTCCATCATTCAAGGATTTGCGTTCAATCTTGCCGCCGGTATTCTGGTTTCAATGTTCACGGCCATTACAATCACAAAAACTTTCCTGAAAACTCTTGTTGGAACATCTTTTGCAAAAAATTACTTTCTACTCGGAGCCAAACCGGAAAAGAAAGAACGAAAACC
>JAJRYP010000122.1 GCA_024275695.1 Patescibacteria group bacterium
GATATTATTTATTTCGTTGTTGATGCCGGCCATCAACTTACCGTTGATGATTTTGCCGCCGCTGACATTCTTCGTAAATCTAAAAAGCCTATTGTCTTTATTGCAAACAAATATGACGGCAAGGAAGCAATCGATCGCTTAATGGAATTATATGAAATTGGCTTTGGTGAGCCTTTGGCAGTTTCTGCGATTCACAATAGGGGGATAGATGAATTAATTAATATAACGACAAAATTACTCAAAAGACTTCCAAAAGAGAAACTTAAAAAAACAAAAGAAGACAAGGATTCAATTCATATTAGCTTTCTTGGAAAGCCAAACGTTGGAAAATCTTCTCTCGTTAACGCCTTACTTGGTGAAAATCGTGTAATAGTTTCAGATATCCCGGGAACAACAAGAGATTCAACTAACACTCATATAGAATTCGAAGACAAGAAATTTACTCTAATTGACACAGCCGGTCTTAGAAAAAGAGGTAAAATAGAGAAGGGGATTGAGAAATTCAGCAGCCTTAGATGTTTTCAAGCTCTCGATCAAAGCGATGTCGCACTTTTGATTCTTGATTTTGATGAAGGGATAAGCAAACAAGACATGCATATCGCCGGCTACATTTTAGATGCAAAAAAAGGGGTAATAATTGTAGCGAATAAAATTGATCTGGCTGAAGACGAGAAAGATCGTGATAAATTTTTACGGCTTGTACAAAGAAAATTCACATTCCTTCCATGGGCCCCGCTTGTTTTTGTCTCAGCATTGAAGAAAAAAAATATTACAAAAATTTACGAACTCGCGGAACAAATCGTCAGAGAAAGAAAACGTCGAATTCCTACCGGAGAATTAAATAATTTCGTTAAAAAAATCACTTTCAAGCATGTTCCGAGCGGAACTAAAAGAATAAAACCAAAAATTTTCTATGTAACTCAAACCGGAGTTAATCCACCGGAGTTTGTGTTTTTTGTGAATGATGCAAATGCTCTTCATTTTTCGTATCGACGTTATCTTGAAAACGAGCTTCGGAAGGAATATGGCTTTGATGGGACCGCTGTAAAATTGATTTTTCGAAGTCGGAATGAACGGGAATAAAATAATCGGTATATTGGTTAACCCTTTTTTGCCAAAGAGCCGTGTATTTTTTTCGCATATCATTGTTATGAAACTTCAGCATTGTTCTTGAAACTACAATTCCATCATTATTTGTGAGACAATTCTTTTTCTTTTTAGATCTGTTCATTTGCCATACCCGCAAAAGAGACTCTATAAAATTTCCAAAATTACCTTTTAAAGGAAATTCAAAAATTCTTTGTAACTTAAGTAAAAACTTTGACTCCGGAAGAAGATGTAATTTTTGGTTTATATCATAAGCAAAATATTCTTTTAGCCAATCATTTTCTTTAATAAATTCCTGATAAGTTTTTTTACCGATCAAAGGTCTCATAAGACGCATCCAAAAAATAAAATAGATGTCATTATTCTGCTTAATTGACTCAAGGTTCAATCGATCTTTAGAAATCAGAAAACTTAAACAAAATCTACCTTTAATTTTTTTGCCGTGACGTCTTATCCCAAGAAAATGAGTAAAAAACCACGCAAAAGAACGGGCTAAAAACAAACGATTTTTTTCAGTAATAATAAAAATATCGATATCACTTCCTTTTTCAGCGTCATAAAAGGAAAGACTATTACAAAGCCCAACCATTCTTATAAATGGAAGCATTTGCATATATTTCACATATTTCTTCGCTTTTGAAATTAATTTTCTTGCTCTATGTTCTTTTGTCTTTCTTACCTTAACCGTCAAAGATCTTCCTCTTAAATAAATGTGACTATGAGTTTCAATCAGGAACTTTTCATGATTATTAAAACTGCTTAACTCGGGCAAAGTCCATTTTTTATATAAGACATAATCGCAAAATTCTTCTCTTGTGAGAGCAAAATCGAAAATATCAAAAAAACATAATGTTTCTATGAGCGCTCTTCGTTTTTTTAAAATTTCTTCTTCTCTCATAGGAACTCTAAATATATGACATTATAACTATACACTATTTTGTTAATATTTCCAGTCAAATCACATTTAGAAACGAACAAATAAAGCACATTCATTCGTTATGAATGTATGCTATGATGTATTTCGCAAATTAACCAATTTCCTATGAAAAAACACATGCGACTTGTAAGTTTTATTGTTGGGCTTACGTTATTTTTCACAACAATAATTCCGGTACATGCCTTCTTCGTTTATGAACTTATCATCCCGGTAGTCTTCAACCCGGTCTATGTTGACGATGTAAACGGAAATGATTCAAATTCCGGAACGGATGCCAATAATCCCGTAAAAACAATTACAAAAGCTATTGATATAGCTCAAAACGGTAGTGAAACTACATATCAGATCTTAATCGCGGAAGGAGTTTATGATGCGGAAACATTTCCTTTGACAATTGCAGATAAAGATATCTCTGTTTTCGGAGGATATTATAATAATTTTGAAGGGCGTGACTCTGAAAATCATCAAACTGAAATTCAGGGGAATACCGACAATGGAGAGTTGTATACATTTGATATTATAAATGCTTCTTCCACAATTTCAGGATTGCGAATTTACGGACAATCCACGGGTGCTTCCGTAATAAACATCTCAAACGGAGACGGTGCCGGACACAGTTTAAACATTAACGCCGTTGAAATTGACGATTCATTCGTACTTGGAGGCGCGATCTTTGCAGATCTTGAATCCGGGGACAATCTTTCCATTTTTAACAACTACATTCACGACACGGAAGCATGGATTAGTGCAATAACGGTTCAGGGAGACCAGAGTAATGCTTATGTATATGGAAATTTCATCTATAATACAACAGCTTCGACACAAGTTAATGTTGAAAATTCTACCGTTTACAATAACATCATTTCAAAAGGTACAGCGGTAGGACTAAACTTAAAAGATGGAAGTGCCGCATACAACAATACAATTGTTGACAATGTTACGGGAATTAATGTTCCTTCGGGAGTTTCGAATGTTAAATTCTACAATAATCTTATTGCGGACAATTCAAGCTCGGGAGTTACCTTGGCCTCTTCCGCAACATACGATTATAACGTTTATTATGGAAACGGGACAATACTCCTTGGAACAAACGAGATTGAATGTGATCCTGGTCTTTCATACACATCCAATCAAAGTGACTATAAATTAGCCGGTGGATCCGAGTGTATTGATAAAGGAACGGAAATTTCGGAAGTAGCTGTGGATTATTACGGAGAGAACAGAAAAAAAGATGGAAATGGTGACGGAGTTTATGCAACAGATCCGGGAGCTCATGAAGCTGATGGTGACGAGGCCGCTGCGCCTGTAATCTCAAATGATGATGCAAGTCCGGACGCGTTTTCTCCGGATGGAGACGGTGTGAACGATACAAGTACAATAACATTTGAGCTTAATGTTACTTCAAACATAATGGTTGAAATTTATCAAGATACAACTCTTGTTAAGGAAATTGTTAATGAAGTGATGGAATCGGGAATTCACAATATTATATGGAACGGAACCGATACAAACGGTGATCCGGCCGGAGAAGGCAATTATACATATAAAATAACTGCCGAAAACAGTGAAGGTACGGATGAAGTCAATGGAACTGTAGCAATAGATTTTAATGCCAATGCTCAAGTATGTTCCGCATTTACCGATGTAGCTTTTGACGATCCTTTGTGTCCGGCAATTGAATATGTTAAAAATCAAGGAATCTTCCAAGGTTATCCTGATGGTACTTTTAGACCTAACGATGTAATTAATCGTGTTGAATCAACAAAGGTAATTCTCGAAGGATTCAATATTCCGTTACTTGCCGACGATGGAACAAATCAAGGCTTCAGCGATGTAATTACAAACGAGTGGTATATGACTTATTTAAGAACAGGCAAGGATGAAGGAATTGTTCAAGGATATCCCGATGGTACTTTCCGACCTAATCAGCAAGTTGTGAGAGTGGAACTGTTAAAGATTTTCTTTGAAACTTCGGGAGAAGATTTATCAAGCGTGACAATTACGGGAGATCCATATCCGGATACAGTAGTTGATACGGAAACAAGTTGGTATATGCCGTATGTTCAATTTTCTAAAGATTATGCGCTTGTAGATGCCGACGCTCAAGGAAATTTCAATCCCGCGGAAGGTATGAAGCGTGGAGATGTGGCGGAATTATTCTACAGATTCCACCAGGAAGGGTTTATGTAAAAATTATTAAAGAATAACTGTGATCCGGATGCCTTTACGTTGGTATCCGGATCATTTTGTTATAAGATAGAATCGTTATGAAAACTTCAAAAAAAATCGCAAATTTTCTGGAAAATATTCCGAAGAAACCCGGAGTCTATCAATTTAAAGACAATTCGGGCAAAATTTTATATGTCGGAAAGGCAATTGATCTACGAAAACGCGTTAAAAATTACTTTCAACAAACAAAAAAGCAGTCTGTTCGAATTCAAAAAATGGTTTCTCAAATAAACGATATCGATTACACGATTGTTTCTTCCGATCTTGAGGCGATTATTCTTGAAACAAATTTAATTAAAGAGTTACGTCCGAAATATAATATTATGATGAAAGACGATAAAAATTTTGTATATATAAAAATTACTAAAAATGAAGATTTCCCTCAAATAAGCATTGTCAGAAAGGTTTTGAATGACGGGGCTCTATATTTCGGACCGAAAACAGCGGCGGGGAAAGTTCGTAAAACGCTTGATGTACTCAAAAAGATTTTTCCATACAGACATTGTAATTTGTTCCTCAAGTACAACAAAGGGAAAGTGGTTGTTAAAAAGAAAACAACTAAATATCCATGCTTGGATTATCATATTAAAAGATGCATCGGTCCTTGTGTAGGAAATTGTTCTAAAAAGGAGTATAACGCAATCATTGAGCAAATAGTTCGTTTCTTTCAAGGAAAGGCGGATGAAATTTTAGAAATGCTTGCAAAAGAGATGCAACAAGCGGCAATACAAAAAAAATTCGAAAAAGCAGCTAAATTGCGCGACAAACTCCATGCCGTTCAGGAAATAATTGAAAAACAAATTATCAGCGCTCCGCATCGCGAAGATATGGATGCAATTAATTATTGCGAAAATTCCGGACGAATATTTTTTACCTTATTCATGATTCGCGATGGAAAGCTTATTAATCAGGAGAATTTCATATTTAAAAGTGAAGAAGAAGGCGAAAAAATTGATGATATCAATGAAATCCCGGAATCTTTTCTAAAGCAGTATTACGAAAAAACAACGGATTTTCCAAAAGAAATTTTAATTCCTCATGAAATTGTGAATAAAAAAGTGATGGAACAATGGATTAGTTCATTGAAAGGTAAAAAAGTTTCTTTATTGATTCCGCAAAAAGGAGAAAAGCATAAAATTCTTGACTTAACCTTGAGAAATGCAAAAACTTTTGCGAATCATAGTCGAATAAAATGGCAAAATAATGAAGAGAAGCGCAAAAAAGCACTAAAAGATTTAAAAAACAAGTTGAATTTGTCAAAAATTCCAAGGCGAATAGAATGTTATGATATTTCACATATCTCAGGAACAAAACAGGTTGCCTCAATGATTGTGTTTGAAAATGGAATGCCGGTTAATAGCAAATATAGACGATTCAAAATACGAACTGTTCAGGAAGGAAAACCCGACGATTTCGCGGCAATGCTCGAAGTTTTGAAGAGACGATTTTTGTATTTGGTTAAAAGCAAAAGCAATGTTTCGTTACGAAAAGGATCAAAAAAAATCATGATGAAATTGCCACACCGGTCGGAAAAAGCAAAGTGAAAGTCGATGAATATTTAAAAGCTATAAAAGATAAAAAAATTGTCGGAATAACGAAATACCAATCATTTGATAATTTGGATTATTTTAAAGAAATTCATTTTGCTACTAAAAAAGAAGATATTCGTAAAGATTTCATTATGGCGATTGTTGATAAGGCAAAGAAAAATCGAGTGTATATTTCGATTCACAAATCAAATGTAAAAGAATTTGAAACGAATGGGTTTCAGATAGTTAAAAAAATTCCGGATGAAATTAAAATACCGAAAAACAAAACATGTCTCTTATTCAATAAATCAAAATATAAGGAAGATAAAGAATTTGCAAAAAAACCTGATTTGATAGTTATTGATGGAGGGAAAGGGCAGCTTTCGCAGGGTATAAAGGTCGAAAAGGAATTCGATATTAATATTCCGATTGTTGCTCTCGCGAAGAAAAACGAAGATGTATTTATGCCCGGATCAAAAGAGCCTTTGGCGTTCGGAAAAAATTCGGAAGGATTATATTTGCTTCAACAAGTGCGTGATGAAGCACACAGGTTCGCGCTTGCGTATCATAGAAAACTTAGAGGAAAAGGGATGTTGGAATAGATAATTTCGAACTATTCGAAATTTTGGATTCTCTGTGTATATAGTTTTTCAATGAACCCATAAGGGGAAACCATGGTTTCCCCTTATAATCCTCTTCCTTTTTATGTGCATCGCAATTCGTACTCGAAAAATCGCGCTCGCTTTTTAAGCTCACGTCGTTTTTTCAGTACTCATTTGCTCTGCACTATGGTGCCGAAGGAGGGAATCGAACCCTCACTCCACAAGTGGAACACGATTTTGAGTCGTGCGCGTCTACCAATTCCGCCACTTCGGCACGGCAACTATCAATTACTAATTGCTAATAACTAATCATTGGATCCAAACATTAGAAATTAGTAATAAGTAATTAGCAATTGATGTGTGCCTTACTAATATATCTGGTTTCTGATAGAATGCAAGCGGACAAAAAGCTTTTCTTTTTGTCATTATATTTTAAAAATAACGTACAGAGCAGATGTTTTGCGATCAAGCAAAAGTTACATTGATAGCCGGCAAAGGCGGGAATGGCTGCGTGAGCTTTCGTCGTGAGAAATTCATACCTTACGGCGGACCGGATGGTGGCGATGGCGGAAAAGGTGGAGACGTCACTTTACTTGCGGATGAAAACATAACAACCCTTTCCGATTATCGAACAAAAAAACGCTTTAAAGCAAATGACGGAGAAGGCGGCAAAGGAAAAAATCAACATGGTAAAAATGCCGACGGTATAATATTGAAAGTTCCGGTTGGAACCTTGGTAATGAATCCCGATACAAACGAAATTTTTGAAGATCTTAATCAACACGGGAAGAAATATACAATCGTAAAAGGCGGTAAAGGTGGAAAGGGGAATGCACGTTTTGCAAGCAGTACTTTTCAAGCTCCTCGTTTTGCGGAAATTGGCGAACCGGGAGAAGAAATCGAGGTAATTTTAGAGCTTAAACTTATTGCCGATGTCGGAATAATCGGACTTCCTTCCGCCGGAAAATCAACTCTTATTTCTCACATTTCAAACGCAAAACCTAAAATTGCCGATTATCCTTTCACAACTCTAATTCCAAATCTTGGAATTGTACATGTTGGTAAAGTTACAAAAAGTAATATTGATGATTCGTTTGTTATTGCTGATATCCCGGGATTAATTGAGGGTGCTCATCAAGGAAAAGGTCTTGGTGATGAATTTCTAAAACATATAGCTCGCACAAAACTTTTAATTCATATAATTGACGTAAACGAGAAAGATATTGTTTCGGCCTACCGAACAATTAATGACGAATTAAAAAAATACGATAAGCAAGTATCTAAAAAACCGCAAATTGTTGCTGTTAACAAAATTGACACAATTGATGACGAATTTATAGAGCTTTTATTGAAACATTTGAAAAACAAAATCAGGAAAGCAAAAATATATGCTGTTTCAGCTGTGACCGGAGAAGGAATCCCGAAATTAATTCACGCTGTTTATAAAGATCTAAAGAAGATACGAAAACAAGAAAAATCAGAAAAAAGTGTTATCCAAAAGGCTCATAAAATATTTAAACCTCATCTAAAAATTGCTTCAAAACGCTTTGAAATAAAGAAAGTTCGCAAAAATACATTTCTTATTCGAGGAAAATCTATTGAAAAAATGATTCAAATGACAGATTTTAGTAAAGAAGAAGCTGTGCAGCGAATGTATTTAAATTTTGAAAAAACGGGAATATACAAAGAACTTATAAAAAAAGGGGCAAAAGACGGCGATAAACTTCAAATAACAAATAAAATTATAATTTTTAGAAAATGAAACTCATCGTAGGACTTGGAAATCCCGGAGAAAAATATACAAAAACACGACATAATGTTGGATTTCAAATTATTGATTTACTTCAAAAAGAACTTCAATTCGACAAATTCAAGTTAAAAAAGAAGTTTGATGCGGAAATAACGGAAGGTATGTTTGAAGACGAAAAAGTGCTCTTGGTAAAACCAATCACTTTTATGAATCTTTCAGGGAATGCGGTTCAAAAAATTGCAAAATTTTACGACATCTCTATTGAAGATATATTTGTAATTTATGATGATCTTGATTTTGAAACCGGAACATTCAAAATTCGAGAAAAAGGAAGTGGGGGATCACATAATGGCATGATCTCCGTTATTCATTCGCTTGGATCTGAAGATTTTAAACGATTTAGAATCGGAATCGAATCAAGAACAGAGAAACAAAAAGACAAATTCGCCGGAAAAGATTATGTTTTGAGCAAATTTACATCTGAGGAAGAAAAAATCATGGCAAATGTTCAAAAAGAATGTGTGAAAGCTATATTATATGCTCTCAAAACCAATATTCATGAAGCAATGAATAAATATAATTAAAACAGCTTGATTTTTACACAAGTTTTAAGTAAGTTACTTAAGCAATTTAACGATAAAAAACATGTTCGCAATAGTAGAAATAGCAGGGAAACAATATAAAGTGACCCAAAATGACAAAATCGAAGTAGATCGTCTTAAACAAGACAAAGGAAAGATTACTTTTGATAAAGTTCTTTTATACACAAAAGATGACAAGAATATAAGCGTTGGAAATCCATATGTTAGCGGAGCATCCGTAGAAGCTGAAATTCTTGAAAACACACGCGGAGAAAAAATTCGAGTATTTAAAATGAAACCTAAAAAGAGATACGCAAAAACAATCGGGCACAGAAGAGACTTAAGTGTTATAGAAATCAAAAAAATTAGCATTGGTGCTGCAAAGAAAACAGCAGCTCTTAAAGAAAGAAGAATCTAAAAAAGAAGAAAAATAGCTTGAGAATTATTGCAATTTATCCAAAACACTCTTCAAGTCCTTTGGGAGCCCGGCTTTTACAACAATTTCTTCTCCATCCGGTAATACAAACTTAAGCTGAGTTGCGTGCAGGAACTGTCTCTCCAAACCTAAATCATCCATAACAGCATCGTTAAATTTTTTATTTCCATAAACAGGATCTCCGACAACAGGATAGCCTATTGAGTTAAAATGTACACGAATTTGATGCGTGCGTCCCGTTTGGATCTGAACTTTCAATAAAGAAAATTTATAGATTCCAAATTTAAAACATTTATCAACATGATAAGTACTAACAGCATGTTTTCCCTCATCTTCAGATGCAAGATACATTTTTGTCGGATTGTGTTTTCCTCGCATTAAGGGTGCCTCAATCGTCCCGTCTTCGGGATTTAAATGTCCAAAAACCAAAGCTGTATAAGTTTTTTCAATATCCCTGTTTTTAAAAAGTTTTACAAGATATTTATGAATTTGATTATTTTTCGCAACAATAATCAATCCCGAAGTATCTTTATCTAAACGATGTACAATCCCCGGGCGAAGCTCGCCGTTAAGATTACTCAAGCCGTTTACTCCATATTTATTCAAAAGAGCATTTACAAGGGTTCCTTTCATATGACGACCGTCTTCGGTCGGATGAACAACCATACTTGCGGGTTTATTAATGATCGCAAACTCATTATTTTCAAACACTACTTCAAGCGTAATATTCTCTTTTTGAGGTATCTTCGGAGCAATGGAAGGTAAAGTTACAAAAACTTCTTGATTAACAACAACATTAAAATGTGGATTAACATTTTTGGAATCAACAAGAACATCACCTTTTTCGATCATTTTTTTAAATGTCGTACGTGAAAAATCGGGAATATGTTTAACAAGAAATTTATCAATTCTCATTGACGCATCTTCGGAGCTTACTATTAACTTTATTTTTTTCTGGCTGCTTTCCATGCTAATTCAAACATTGCTTTATGAATTTTGTAAATTTCGTGACTCTCAATAATTACTCCAAGTAATTCATCTTTGGCCAGGGAAACAAGAGTCACCTTGTCATTGTAGATGTTTAAGCCTATATTGAAAGGAGAAATTTCTTTTGGTATCCACTTAAAGTCCAAAAGAGCATCCACTTTCTTTTTCTTTGCCGGATAATCTTTAACAATATATTTTCTGGCTACCGGACAATCAATGAATAATGCCCTAAGTGGGATTTTGTGCTTTTCAACTCTTAATTTTCCATATTCGACAAGATAATTCCGCAACATTTCCGTACTGTTAAACCATGCATCCAGAGAATCCCAACTTTGAATAGTTTCGGTAGATGTTAAAGTATCCTCCATCACGCGAACAACACCCTTTTCTCCTTCATAAAAACGGACTTTGGGTTTAACGCTTAAAGGATTTGCAAGTCCGTAAAGATCCGGAAGTATACCGGTTAAACTCCGCCGGACTTCTTTTAATTTAAATTCTTGTTTTTTAACAAACTTTACAAGAATTTGCGGATCGGCGGCAGTAAAATATTTAACATCTGCACGCATATACTGATTCACAAATCCTCTTTTTATCAGACTATCCAAAATCAAGTATGTACTTGAACGATTTATTCCGGATTTTTTACCTATTACACTTGCCGGCTGAGAACCAAGTTCAAGCAAGGCCAAGTAAACCGAAATCTCTTTTTCATTCAAACCGATTTGTTGGAGAACATCGATTACTATATTAATAAAGGTGAGTAATAAAACAAATTTTGTTGTTGGTGATCACCAACACTTCCATTATTGCAATTTAACTGGGCAAAAGCAATATAACATCGAAAAGATTACCTGGGGAAAAGATTAGCGGAGATATTGATAATTTCGAACAACTTTTGTATTATATAGATGCAGCTAGTTGGTAGGAAGTATAAAATTCTCATCAACTAGCTACACCAAAAGAGTAGAAGCTAAAGAGCGCGCTTCTACTTTTTTTAATTTAAGTACATACGTTCAAAACCGTTTTAAACAAATCATGTTTACAGGAAAGCCAAAAATCCTTATGATCTAGTAAGAAAATACCAGTTAAACCTATATTAAAGATGAGTGACAAAAAGATTAATGAAATTCTAAACAGAGGAGTTGTTGAAATACATGTTAAAGACGAACTTGAAAAAAAATTAAAATCAGGTAAAAAGCTTCGAATAAAATTTGGCATTGATCCAACCGGATCTGACTTACATATAGGCCATGCGGTTGTTCTTAAAAAACTTAAACAATTTCAAAATGCCGGTCATACAGTTATCCTGCTGATTGGTGATTACACCGCAAAAATCGGTGACCCTACCGGAAGAATTGAAACGCGAAAAGTTCTTACAGATGAAGAAATTAAAGAAAACATGAAAAATTATGTGGAGCAGGCGGGACGAATTTTAGATATGGATAAAATCGAAGTCAGATATAATTCGCAATGGCTTTCCAAATTGAAAATGTCAAAATTACTGGAACTTACCGCAATAAAAACCGTGGCACAACTTCTTCATAGAAGCGACTTCAAAAAAAGAATGCAGGAAGACATCGACATTGCTTTGTCGGAGTTTTTATATCCTATAATGCAAGGATACGACTCGGTTGCATTGGAATCGGATATAGAGATTGGCGGAACAGAACAAACTTTTAATATGCTTGTAGGGAGAGATTTACAAAAACATTATGGTCAACCATTGCAAGATGTAATGACGTTACCAATTTTGGAAGGACTCGACGGTGTTCAAAAAATGAGTAAATCCTACAATAATTACATTGGTTTAACGGAATCGGCAGATCAAATGTTCGGAAAAATAATGAGTATTCCGGATGAATTGATTCTGAAATATTTTGAACTGGCAACAGATGTTCCAACTGAAAAAATTGAAGAATATGGTCGCGAAATAGAAAATGGCGAAAACCCTATGAAATACAAAAAAATCCTTGGTCGGGAAGTTATTAAAATTTATCATGACAAAGCAGCCGCAGAAAAGGCACAAGCGGAATTTGAGAATGTTTTCAGCCAACATCAACTTCCAAAAGAAATTGAGGTAAAAGAAATAAATACATCGAATATAAAAATTATTAGTGTGATGGTTAACAATAATCTTGCTTCTTCAAAAAGTGAAGCACGTCGTCTCTTGCAACAAGGTGCAGTAAAGATAAATAACGAGAAAGTTTTCGATGAGACTTTTGAAATTTCAACTCCTGAAGAAACAGTTATACAGGTTGGCAAAAGAAAATTTCTAAAGCTTGTTGTTAAAAAATAATTCATTGTGATAGAATCAGTTACCAATAAAAAGTTTTTATGCTAAAAACGCCTCTTAAAGATATATTAAGAACCACATCAAAACATTTGAGTAAGCTAAAGGGTCTCGGTATAAAGACGGCGGAAGATCTGCTTTTGTATTTTCCGCGTACATATAATGATCGCAGCGATCTTACCAAGATCACAGAGCTTAGGACAGATCAAGTTAATACAGTCAGAGGTACTCTAACCAGTTTCTTCAGCCAACGTACAAAGTACGGCAAGTATATAAGCCGGGGCGTTCTTACGGACGACACCGGTAGCATAGAAGTTATCTGGTTTAATCAACCGCATTTAAAGAGAATCCTTTTTAAAGGAATGGGAGTTATTTTAACAGGTAAACTGAAATTTTCGTTCGGCAAAATGAGCATGCAAAGCCCCGCTTACGAACTTGTTCGGGAAGAACAAATCCATAGCGCCAGAATCGTTCCTACATATCACTAAACAGAAGGGATTTCTTCAAAATGGCTGCGCGAAAAGATTAAACCGCTTATTAATGAATGGGGAACGTATTTTAAAGAATATCTTCCGCCTGAAATTATCGACAAACATGCTTTTCTTCTGTATAGCGAAGCGATTAAAC
>JAJRYP010000015.1 GCA_024275695.1 Patescibacteria group bacterium
TCAAGAAAAGGATTATATTTTCGCGCGAGTGGCACCGGAAGACAAACTGCGAATCGTTTCCGCTTTAAAACGTGAAGGACACATAGTGGCGGTTACCGGAGATGGCGTTAATGACGCGCCGGCCTTAAAACGTGCGGACATTGGAATAGCAATGGGAATAACGGGAACCGACGTTAGCAAAGAAGCTTCGAACATGGTTCTTGCCGACGACAGTTTTTCAACAATTATTAATGCAGTTCGTGAAGGACGTACAATATATGAAAACATGAGAAAATTCATTTTCTATATATTTTCTTGTAACATAGGTGAATTAATAACGGTTTTTGCAGCAATTTTATTACAGCTCCCACCTCCGTTAACGGCAATCTTAATCTTAAGTGTAGATATTGGTACCGACGTTCTACCTGCATTGGCGCTTGGCGTCGATTCTCCGGAAGAAGGTATTATGAACAAACCGCCTCGAGATCCTAAAAAGAAAATTATGGATCGACCGTTTGTTTTAAGATACCTTTACGTCGGTCTATTTATAGGTACGATTGTAGTCGTTACTTACTTGTGGTCGCTGTACAATCATGGATGGCAATGGGGTAAATCACTTGATCCGGACTCAATGGCGTATATAAAATCATCCACATTCGCATTTAGCATTTTGGTTTTGATTCAAATGGTTAACGCATATAATTCGCGAAGCAGTTATCAGTCGGTATTTAAAATGGGATTATTTTCAAATTTGTTTCTTGCAGGTTCGGTGGCGATTTCTTTGGGAGTTGTATATTTACTTGTACAAGTCCCTTTCTTTCAGGAATGGATTCATACCAGCGGGCTGGAATGGTATGAATGGCTTGTTATTATTGGAGCATCGTTTAGCATCTTGTTTGTTGAAGAGATTCGAAAGAGTATAGTAAGATTCCGAATAGGTCGCACCACTTAAAGTTTATAAAACACCGACTATCCGCTTACATATGCCAAGAAAACAAAAAAAAGAATTAGCCATCACTTTTTTGGCTTTTAAAAGGGAAAAAATCTATTTAATTTTTTTTTAAGATGTCGGACCTGTTAAAATTTTTTATTAAACACAAACCTTCCTATCTTCGGATAAAAGTTCTTCCTAAAAGCGTGAAAAATGAAGTAATTGAAATAATGGATGATGAAACTATCAAAATTCGAATAAAAGCGGTTCCGGAAAAAGGGAAGGCGAATAAAGAATTGATTTCGTTTATTTCGCGGGAGCTTGAAATACCAAAAGAGAAATTTGATATAATCAGCGGGAAGCATGACCAACTTAAACTGGTAAAAATTCTGCCATGAAAAAATCCGAAATTTTGTCGCTGTTGAACAAATATAATATGCGCCCTAAAAAGTCATTGGGACAGAATTTTTTGATGGACGCAAACGTGGTACAAAAAATTGTTCAAGCGGCAAATGTGAGTAAGCGGGACTGTATAGTCGAAATAGGCCCGGGCCTTGGAATTCTTACTAAAGAACTGGCAAAAACAGGAGCGAGTATCACCTCCGTAGAAATCGACTCCTGGGCGATTCCGCTACTTGAAGATGAGCTTAAAAATTATTCAAACGTAAAAATTATCAATGAGGACGCTTTAAAATTTTTTCCACCATCCGGAAAATACAAAATGGTCGCGAACATTCCTTACTATATTACTTCACCATTAATTTCACATTTCCTCAAGAACAAAAATCGTCCCGAAAAAATGGTAATTTTAATTCAAAAAGAAGTAGCTGAAAAAATCATCGCAAAAGAAGGAAGGTTAAATGTTCCGGCGATCAATGTTCAAATTTTTGGAAAACCAAAAATAGTTGCGAAAGTTTCCAGAAGATGTTTTCATCCCATGCCAAAAGTGGACTCTGCGGTTTTAGAAATTGAAATGTTCAAAAAACCGCTTGTTGAAGAAAAAAATCTGAAAAAGTTTTTCAAAATCGTTCACGCGGGATTTGCACATAAAAGAAAAACCATTTTAAACTCTTTTATAAGAAGTATGGATATTGATATAAAAACAGCCCGTGAGGTAATTGAGAAATGTGGAATCACAGTTACCGCGCGAGCGCAACACTTAACGGTCGATGACTGGAAATGTTTGTCTAACGCCATTTTATGAAAATCTTTTTAAAAATCTTAATTGCGTTAATAATAGTTTTGCTCATTTGGGGATTTTATTCGTTCAAATTCGCAAAAAACTATCCGGAAAACATCGATCTGATTCACAAAGAAGATTATTTTGGTCTTACTTTCTCGAAAAAATTTACGGAAGAACTGGGGCTGGAATGGAAATCACTTTACGCGGCAATTCTCGACGAACTGAACGCAAAATACGTTAGAATCCCAATTTACTGGAACGACATCGAAAAAACTAAAGGGGAATTCAATTTCACAGATTACGATTACATTTTTGACGAAGGGAAAAAACGCGATGTGAAATTCATAGCAAATATTGGATGGCGTCTTCCGAGATGGCCTGAATGTCATGCCCCAAAATGGATTGAAAACACAGAAACTTCACTCATTCAAGAACAAACTCTTATAATGTTGGAAAAAGTCGTCAATCATTATAAAGACCGCGAAGAAATAATTTATTGGCAGGTTGAAAATGAACCTTTATTGGATTTTTTCGGCAAATGTCCGAACGGAGACTACGAATTTTTGAAAAAAGAAGTTGAACTTGTACGCAAATTAGATGATAGAAAAATAATAATAACAGCTTCAGGCGAATTAGCCACATGGGATAGAGAAGCCAAATTAGGCGACATCTTCGGAACCACGGTTTACAGAGTCGTATGGGCCGGATGGTTCGGATATTCCAGATATCCGCTACCTGCGTCGTTCTATAATTGGAAGGCAAATATGTACGACATTCCGCGAGAAAATAGAATGATAATGGAGCTGCAACTTGAGCCGTGGACTCCGGATGGTAGAATTATTGATATGGAGCCGGAAGAGTTTAATAAATCGATGAACATAGATCAATTTAAAGCAAATATTCAATACGCAATCGATATGGACTTCAAACAAGCGTACGTATGGGGCGTAGAATGGTGGTATTGGCAATACAAATATGGAAATGAAGAGTACTGGGAAATCGCGAAGGGAATTTTTTAAAGTCAGCCTTTTTCAGAAATAAGCCTCACGCCGGAGTTTTTGCAAAATCTTTCCTGCATTTTTCATATTTATCTTTATTAAAAGCATAAATACCTATATTAATTATCTCTTCTTCTGCATCAATCGCGAGAAGTTTTATCCTGTCAAAAATAAATAATGGATAATCTTTATTATCTAATGTTGCTAAAAACAGTCTATCCCCGAACTTCATAAGTTGTGCTGCAACTAAACAATCCACAAAAGAGATCTGATTTGCAAGTCTTATATCCTTATTATTATATAAGACTGACAGTTCTTGTGCTTTTTCAAATATTTCCTTTGAACCATAACTTTGTAAAACAATTTGGTTTTTCTCTCCACCAAGTAAATATGCTAAAAACTCATCTTTGGCATCCAGATGTTTTTTAGTTCTAGATCCCCTTCTAAATTCAAACAAAATACCTTCTTCCACGACAGATTTAATTTTTAAAAATTCAAGTTGCTTCAAAAAAGCATCAAAATATCCATGTTTACTATATTTTGAAATATTAATTAACAAATTTGTATCTATCAACAAATGCTCTCCTTTAAGCCTTTGCATAATCTTGTCTTTTGTAATTCTTCTTCTTCTTCCCGAAAAGCTTGAGCTGCCTTGGAAGCGGCTTTGTTAAAATGTTCATCAACATGATAAGCCGGTCTTTCTTTTGGGATTTTATATTTTTCACTTATATTCATATCGAAAGATCAATGATACAGTTATATTATTACAAGTTATTAATAAAATAACAATTGACAACAGCAATTTTAAGTTATTTGAAGAAGTTATTAATAAAAATCATTACAATTGTAAAGTATACTTGTAAAATTCTTTTAAAAAATATCTAAAATTCCACAACACTTCCCAAATCCTCATTCATAGCTAAAGTCGCGGCTCTTGTGGCCTTTCCGTAATCTCCTTCATCGTATTTGTCCGATTTTTCGTACGCAAAAATAATTCCGCGACTCGAGTTCACCACCGCTCCAAGTCCGTCTTCGTTAAAACAAGGCTTAACATCCTGCGCGCCGCCTCCTTGAGCTCCGTATCCCGGAACTAAAAAGAATGAATTTGGCATGATTTTCCGTAATTTTTCTGCTTGATCCGGGTAAGTCGCGCCTACAACCGCCCCAATCGAAGAATAGCCGTTTTTGCCTAACTCATCCGCTCCCCACGATTCAACAAAATTCCCGATTATCTCATACACACTGTTTTTGTCTTCCATTTTTAAATCCTGCAAGTCTCCGGACGACGGATTTGAAGTTTTTACCAAAACAAATATACCTTTGCCGTATTTTTTACATTCTTCAACAAAGGGCTTGATTCCATCCCATCCGAGATATGGTGTTACGGTTATGGCATCCGCGTCAAAAATCGCCATCAATTCACCAAACACGTCTGTTTTTCCTAGAAACGCCCGAGCATAAGCCTCGGCGGTACTCCCGATATCGTTTCGTTTAACATCCGCTATTACAAGTAGATTTTTCGATTTTGCATATTTAATTGTTTCACGATACGCGCGCATCCCCTCTTCGCCGAAAAGTTCGTAAAACGCCACTTGTGGTTTTACGCACGGAATCAAATCATGAACCGCATCTATTATTCCTTTATTAAACTCAATAATCGCCTCTGCCGCCGCCTTTAATTTATTATTTGGATTCTCTTTAAGTGCAGCTTCTTGAATAAAAGACGGAATCTTTGAAAGACGCGGATCAAGTCCGACACAAATTACACTTTTTTTAGACTGTATTTGTTCTATTAATTTATCTGCGAAATTTTTCATGACTGTTGTTTGTTAGGACCCCAACTCGTTGGATCTTTAAAATACGTTCTAACCTCTACTGCATCTTCTTCCGAAACATCTCCATTCTTAACTGCCACGTCAAGCAAAACCTTTACATTTGTTAATGTGGATAATGCGACTGAAGCTTCTCTAAATGAATTTTCTGATTTTTCCGTTCCGTATGTAAAAATTGCAAACACATCATGCACGATTCCTTTTCCTTCATTTCTTATCGCGTTTACCGAATTAAGCGCGCTTCCACCCGTTGTTACCAGATCCTCAATAATCAAAACCGACTTTCCTTCCGGTAAATATCCTTCGATTTGCTTTCCCGCACCATGACCTTTTGGTTTATTTCTCACATAAACCATTGGAAGGCCGGTTCGTTCCGCTACAAAAGCCGCCCACGGAATGCCCGCTGTTGCCGTACCCGCTAAATACTCCGGATTAAGTCCGCGATCTTCTATTAACTTTATAAATCCGTCGACGATCACACCGCGATCTTCAGGATATGAAATCAGCAATCTGTTATCCGTATAAATCGGACCTTTTAATCCCGACGTATATGTGAAAGGTTCTTTTACGTTAAGTTTAACCGCATTCCGATTGAGCAGAATTTCCGCAACCTGGCTCGCAAGCATCTTTTTGGGGGTTAAGAAAATATTGTTTTCGTCCTAAGTCATCGCGATGATATTTTCCGAATTCATCGAGCATTTTTAAAACTTTGCTGTTCATTACGGGACCCGATACACACGACCTGATCCCGAGCGGATCAAGCACACATTGCCCGCACACTCCAAATCCGCATTTCATATATCTTTCAACGGAAATTTGAGTATTTATATTTTTTGAATCTCCGATTTCGCCAACTTTTTGCATCATTAATTCCGGTCCGCATGTCATTATTCGATCTATCTTGTTTTCTGAAGCGACTTTTTTAAGAAGTTCCGTGTTATATCCTTTAAATCCGACAGATCCGTCATCGGTCGCTATATGTAATGTTGTGTTTGGAAGTTCTTTTAATCGGTCGATATACACAAGATGTTCCTCGCTTCTCGCGCCTTCAATAAATTCAATTTTGCAATTCTTTTTTAAGGCTTCATGCGCCAGAAAATATAAAGGAGCCGCGCCGTATCCGCCACCGACAAGTGCCAAATGCTCCCCTTCCTGAAAATTGAAAACCGTTCCGTACGGCCCTCTTATTCCAAGCCTGTCCCCGACTTTCATTTTTGCGATTTGCCTGGTTGTTTTTCCTCTCGAACATAACGTAAGCGCAAGCTGCTTCCCATCGTCAAGCGCAATTGATATTGGCTTTTCATCAACGCCCGGAAGCCAAAGCATAACAAACTGCCCGGGACGCGAATCAATGGAAATATCAAAATAAAAGGTTTTTACAACCGGATTTTCGTCAATGATTTTCGTAATTTTGACAACTTTTGGAAGCTGCGTTTTGTTCTGCATAAATTACATTTTTACGGTTCCAATAATATCGGATAAATTTTCAACGCTATTTTTATCGCACCACTCGTTTATTTCATTCGCGACTTTTCTAAACACGTCTATTCCCCTGTAATAAACAGCCGAGCCAATTCCGACCAAAGTTGCTCCGGCCATCATAATCTCAAGCGCGTCCTCTCCTGTTGTTACCCCGCCTGTTCCGATAATCGGCAAACCTGTTGTTTTATAAACATCATGTACAAGCTTTACGGCAAGCGGCTTTATGGCCGGACCGGAAATTCCTCCGACTTTATTCGCGAGTATCGGCATTCGTGTTTCAAGATTGATAGCAAGCCCCGGACCAAGAGTGTTTATTGCACAAAAACCGTCCGCGCCACCCTCGGCGCAAGCGTTTGCGACTTCTTTAATATCAGTAACGTTCGGGGAAAGTTTTGCTACAACCGGCTTATCACCCGCTACTTTTTTAACATTCTTGATTACTGTTTTTGCATCCGACGCCACGCACGCGAAAGGACGACCAAACTCATTCTCAACATTAGGACACGAAATATTCACCTCTAAAATATCAATGGGAAGTTTTGCCATTTCCTCTGCAATCGCCACATAATCGTCGGCTTTTCCACCTGCGATGCTCACAATTAAGGGAGCTTTTTTGTCTTTCAAATATTCGTCAATTTCTTCTTTCGCTTTTGAAAGTCCCGCATCCGGAAGACCAACCGCATTCATCAGAAAGTGTTCGGTCGTAATGATAGTTGGATTCGGATGACCTTTATGTTCGTTAAGTCGAACCGATTTTGTTGTAGGAGCGCCGGCGCCATTTTGAACTACGCTTTTCCAAGATGCCGCGGTTACACCAACAACACCGGAAGCTAAAACCGTCGGGTTTGTAAATTCCACTCCGCAAAATTTTACTGAAAGATTGGCCATTAAATTTTTTATAAAAATTTTAGGTGGTCCGACCACTTAAAACCATTTAAGCATAAATTAGAAACGAGCTAAAGGGAAAAATGTACAAGGAAGGAGGACTGGCGGGAAAGGTGGAAGGAAAGGGTCATTTTCATATCAACCTGATAAATATCCAAATCCAGGCGACAATTATTGCCACACGCAGGACGCTTATTCCGAGATTCGCGATTTGTCCGATTTCGATCTTCATGGCTTGCTCCTAATGTACGCCAGTCCGGATTATCAAAGGCCAACATTTTAGCGCTTTCTTCAAATAAAGGCTGCAATGCAAAAGCCATACTGTGCGAATTAAAACACGGGAAACGTAGATATGTCAAGTCCGCCCCGGGGCGGATCTAAAAACTTGATAAAAAATTCATTAAGATTCCGCGATCGCATTCTCTCAGTTTGATATGGCATTATCGAAAAGACACCCTGCAACAAACGCTAGTGAGCAAAGCCATTTTTGAGACATTAGTCATTTCAAACCTCAACCTCTTTCCCATGTAATCCCTCGCTCTCAATTATTTTCCCGTTCTCCATTACAAGGCGCCCTCTTACAAATGTCATAATCGGCCATCCTCTTAAAAGTCGTCCGGAAAATGGCGACCATCCGCATTTTGTATATAACGCGGAATCTTCTACGCGACGTTCAAGATCCATATCAACCACAACCAAATCTGCATCGTACCCCTCTTTAATTTCACCTTTTCCTTTTACTCCATAAATTTCGGCGGGTCTTGTACAAACCAAATCAACCACATCATGCAATTGCAACATGTCTTCATTGACAGCGTTTAATAACAAAGGAAGCATTGTTTCGATACCGGGAACCCCGGAAGGAGCATCCCAGTAATCCCGCTCTTTTTCCAAACGTAAATGTGGCGCGTGATCCGTGGCGATTATATCGATTGCTTTGCCTTTCAGTCCATCCCATAAACGCTCCTGATCCTTATGTGACCGCAAAGGTGGGTTTACTTTTACAAAATTTTCCTGATTGGCATAATCCGCGACCGTTAAAAACAAATGGTGAGGAGTGACTTCGCAGGTAATGTTCTTGTCGGGATATTTTGCTATTAATTCGAGTTCCTTTTTTGTACTCATGTGACACAAATGCAGCCGCCCATCATATTTTTTCGCTAAATGAACAGCCGTGCGAGCCGCCGCATAAGCGACCGCATCGTTTCGAATCAATGAATGTATCTCCGGATTATGCTCATCTCTATAAGTTTCACTGTGCCGCTTAATCATTGTTTGATTCTCCGCGTGTACTGCAACAATATATTGATGATCCGAGTACAATTTTTCCAAAAGCGCCTCCACTTGTGCATCTTCTTCCTGAATTATTTGACCTGTTGTCGCTCCCATATAAACTTTTAAACCAACTATTCCGTGAACTTTTTTAATCTCATCAAGGTTGTTTAGGTTGGCTCCAAAAAACAAACCGAAATTCACTAAAGTATCTTTGCGAATCAAATCACGTTTTGTTTCAAGCGCGTTCAAAGTAGTTGTGCGAGGCTTGGTGTTTGGCATATCGAAAACAGTTGTAACTCCCCCCGCCAAAGCCGCGCGGGAACCGGTTTTCCAGTCTTCTTTTTTTTCATATCCGGGAACACGAAAATGAACATGAGCATCTATGAGTCCGGGCATCAAATATTTCCCGGTCAGATCGTATTCTTTATTAACTCGCGCATCAATACTATCGGCAATTTTTTCAATCGTTCGATCGTGAACTAAAACATCTTTCACACAAACCCCTTTTTTTGTTACTACTTGTGCGTTTTTGAATAAAGTTTTCATAACTTTACAGGTTACAAAGCATTGAGAGAAGTGCCATCCTCATTGTAACTCCATTTTGAACTTGTCTGAAATAAGCCGCACCTTTAAGATCATCAACATCTTTGGCAATCTCGTTTACACGTGGAAGTGCGTGCAGAATAAGCATATCCGGACTTTTTTCTTCAACAAGTTTTCGATCCAAAACATATACATCTTTAAGTTTTTCATATTCGTTCATATCAGTGAAACGATCTTTTTGAACACGCGATACATACAAAACATCCAGACCTGAAAGTCCGGCGTTAAAATCTTCGGTTTCCTCGAAATTCACACCTTTTTCATTCAAATCGTCTTTCACTTTTTGTTTCATTGGCAGGGCTTTTGGCGCAATAAATTTCAATTTCACATCATAGTTTGCCAGAAGGTATGCAAGCGAGTTTGCCGTTCTTCCGAATTTTAAATCTCCACTAAATCCAACAGTTAAACCGTCAATTTTTCCAAGTTCTTTTTTGATTGTAAACAAGTCCAAAAGCGCCTGTGAAGGATGCTGATTTGTTCCGTCACCCGCGTTAATAACAGGAACGGAAGCATTATTCGCGAACTCCTCGGCGGATCCGACTTCCGGATGCCTTATAGCAACTATATCAACAAAATTCGATATAACCTTTGCCGTATCAGCCACAGTTTCCCCTTTTACACCCATGGAAGTTGTTCCAATATCAGCCACGCTCACCACGTCTCCACCCAAACGAATCATTGCTGTTTCAAAAGAAAGACGCGTTCTTGTAGAAGGTTCATAAAAAAGTGCGCCAAGAACTTTTCCCTTTAATTGATCGCCTCTTTTTTCCTTGCGAGCATATGGTTCAAAGTTTTCGGCTGTTTGCAAAATCAGATCAATCTCTTCTTTAGATAGACTTTTTGTTGTTAAAAGGTGTTTTTGCATATTTTAGTATCAATGAATATCTAAGTCACGCCCATTGTACTATATTTTTTTACCTTGTGACACTCCATAAAAAATTTTACAAATTGTCAAAATTTTGTATAATAACACCCTTTAAAATAACCTTTATTTATGAAAAGACGGGAACAACCGGATTTCTCGCATCTTCCACCGGAAATTTATGACGTAGTTTATGAAGATCCTATAGGTATTTCAACAGATGATATAGATACAGATATGTTTGGAGAAGATAATCGTGAACTTATCGAAGACCTGACCGGAATAATTATAAAGTGGCATAATATGCCTTTAATCTACGATAATTTTGATACTCATTCCGACAGAAGAACCTGGAGAAAACGGCTTGAAAATAAGTATGGCGCGAATTCCAAAGAAGTGGAATTCATCAAAGAAAATAAATTAAGGAAGAATAAAATAAGCAATGTAATAAGCTCTATTTACCCTTTATTGGATTTGGGGGGTTTCACAGATGAAGATAAGGAAAGAATAAGTGGTGAATTGAAAGAATTAATTGATCTCCTGGACGGAAACGATAATGTCCAAGAAAGTTTGCCCGTTATAAAACGATTAGAAAGAATTTCTTTGGAAGTACTTGAGAGATTCGTACGTCGACCATGTACCGAATCCGAATTTCTGGCTGTAACTGTCAGCGTATCCCAAAGAGCACTGGAATTAAGAAAGAAAAAATAGTAGAATCGAGGAAGAAAATTTTTAAATACAATTATGAAAAAAGGATACCTGATACTTGAAGACGGCACGACTCTCGAGGGTTATTCGTTTGGAGCAGAAAGCGAAAGTAACGGTGAAGTTGTTTTTAATACAGGTATGACGGGGTATCCGGAAAGTTTTACCGATCCTTCTTACAAAGGTCAAATTCTTACTTTAACATTTCCTTTAATTGGAAATTACGGAGTGCCGAGCGATGCAAAAGACAAAGACAACATCAAAAAATATTTTGAAAGCAATGCTATTCATTTAAATGGCGTTATTGTCACGGAATATTCGGAAAAAGCGAATCACTGGAACATGAAAAAAACTCTTGGGAAGTGGCTTTCCGAGAACAATATCCCGGCTTTACAAGGAGTCGACACACGTGCTTTAACTCAAAAACTTCGTGAAAAAGGAACAATGCTCGGGAAAATTGTTTTCGACAAAAAATCCGATATGAAATTTCATGATCCCAATAAAGATAACCTTGTTGCGAAAGTTAGCGTGAAACGTCCGGTGATTTACAAACGCGGAAGAAAAAAAGTGGTTTTAATAGATTGCGGGGCAAAAAACAATATTATTAGAAATTTGCTTGCCCGAAATATTACGGTGGTTAAAGTTCCGTGGAATTACGACATTTTCGCTAACAAGTTGAAATTTCATGGAGTGTTTTTATCAAACGGACCGGGCGATCCAATGACGGTTAAAGAGACGCACGAAATCGTGAAAGAATGTTTAAAAAGAAAAATTCCTACGTTTGGAATTTGTTTGGGAGCGCAAGTGATTGGGCTTGCCGCCGGAGCAAAAACTTACAAATTAAAGTATGGACATCGTGCTCAAAATCAACCTTGTATTGATGTTGAAACGGCGCGCTGCCATATAACTTCTCAAAACCACGGATATGCTATTCGTGAGAAAACTATTCCGGCCGGATGGAAGACGTGGTTTGTTAATGCTAACGATAAAACGATTGAAGGAATAAAGCATAAGACAAAACCGTTCGGCGCCGTGCAGTTTCATCCGGAAGCTACGCCGGGGCCGACCGACACGGGCTATTTATTTGATGAATTTGTTAAACAACTTTAGAAGTACTAAGCGCCCCAATAAAAACGGCTTAAACTAGCGATTCTTATTCGAGTACCGGATACTAAAAAAACATTCGAGTCTTTTTTTCATAATTTTTGTATTCCGGAAAAATCATTCGAAGATGCTGTTCTTCAATGATAGCTTTCCAATAAATAATCGGCAAAAGCAAAATAACAAAAATTACAATCCTTGAATCTGTAAGAATTAGGCCGGAAGCAAGCCCGGCGGTTATATAAGAAGTATAAAGAGGATGACGAATAAATCCGTACGGACCGATTGTAATTAATTTATGTCGATCGCGAAGAAGATATCCGCTCCAGGTCCAGTTGCTGCCAAGCGCAACTCTTGCGGCGATAAAAAAGATTAGAGCCATAACAAAAAGTATTACTCCAACTACAACAAAATAGTATCTGGTAACATCAAACATATCGTCAAAAAACGGGAAATAGGCCTGTGTTGAAATCGCGAAAGCCGCAATCAAATACACGAAAGTTATACTGCGAACGATCCATTTCTCGGTTTTAATTTTCTGATTTTCAAGAGAATAAAGCCCGCCGCCCACTCTATACAGCTTTAAGTGTGTAATTGAAAGCGTCATAAGAACAATTGTCCATCCGACAACAACGATAAGCCATTCTATATCCATTTTATTGATTACCAAGTAATGAATTAGCCGGCACCGGCCAAGTACCGAATTAAGTTTAGCAGGAAAACCGGATATAAAAAACCCCACCAAATGGTGGGGCGAAATCTTATCAACTACTTTTTGTTTTAGAGCAGTTCAAGATTTGTTTTTGTTTAGAGCATGACGAGTGCCGACTTATAAGCTCAGCTTTGGCATTGGTTTTCAGTCGAGCCATCGACCGCCTGTGGACGTGATATCACATGGGCTATAAGGCGCCAGGGATACCACCAGGCCAAGTGGGTGGATTGGAACAATGATAGTCATTCACTATTCCATCACTGAGCTAAAGAAAGAGAGGAGCAGAAAGATTACTCTTGGAGGACGCTTGCACTTTGATTGGTGAGACATCTCGTATGAGGAATTTCTTCTCCCCATCGTTCTCTAGCTATGACATATTTTTAAAGAACTTTTTTGTTTTGATTGTTGGTGTTTTTTTTCGTGAACTTTTTGTTTCTGATTTCTAAGTTTCAAATCAGTGTATAAAGTTTGTATTTTTTTGTCAAAATATTAGCGTGGACACATTTGCGAGATATTATATGCTTTTTTGGAGTGTGGCGACCGTAAGTTTATGGAATTTTTGTTATATACGCAGATACACAAATATGGCATAATCGCTTTCTAATGCGAATTTCAGCTTGTTTTTTGTATGGATTTTTGATATTGTTTCAGTAGGATATTCGTGTATTTAGATCAGGTCTTTGTCGTTTAACTTTGGGGTCCTTTAAATACTTATTTGTTAACCCCTTTTTATTATGACCGATAAAGAACTGTACAAA
>JAJRYP010000123.1 GCA_024275695.1 Patescibacteria group bacterium
CTTGGTAAGTATGGAAAAACCCCCGCCTTTTCGGACGAGGGTTTTTGGTTTTAGATAAAGGCGTTTTTTCGATTATCTAACTGCATCTTTTAGAGATTTTCCGGCTTTGAAAGCGGGAAGTTTCATTGCAGGGATTTTGATCTTTTGACTTGGATTTCGCGGGTTAACACCTGTTCGTGCGGCACGTTTTGAAACACGGAATGTTCCAAATCCTGTGATTGTCACATTTTTCCCACTTTTTAGGCTAGAAGTGATAGCAGCTAGAACAGCGTCCAGTACTTCTCCGGCAGCCTTTTTTGTAACACCAGCTTTAGAAGCAGCTGTGTTTACCAGGTCTTGCTTTGTCATAGCAAAGAGAGGTTAAGAATAATATAAATAAAATAAAAATGTATCGATAGCCCTAAACCGTCAGCATTATAGCCGCTACTAATTAGAAAGCAAGGGATTTTTTATTTTTTTTGTGTTTTTTAAGGGAAAATCGAGAGATTTTGCAGCTTTTTTGGCTCAAACAAGCCAAGAAACATTCTATTGCGTGATTTTGGCTTTTATTTCGTTTTATCTCGTATTTTATGCGGTTTTTAGGTGGAATGTTGCTTAAAATCTTTGACACTTTTCCAACTTAGGTGTTAACTGATTTGATGATACACCTTATTTATTTTTGTAAAAATTTCAAATGGCAGACAATTTAGTAATAGTGGAATCTCCTGCGAAAGCTAAAACTATTTCGCAGTTTTTAGGTAAAGATTATACAGTCCGGGCTTCGATGGGACATGTCCGCGACCTTCCAAAATCAACTATGGGAATTGATATTGAAAAAGACTTCACCCCTTCTTATACAGTTCCGGCCGATAAAAAGAAAACTATTGCCTCTTTAAAAAAATATATTAAAAAAGATACCAATATATGGATCGCAACCGATGAAGATCGAGAAGGAGAAGCTATTGGATGGCATTTGTTGCAAGCCTTAAAAGTTAAGCCGACAGAACACGCGGTTAAACGTATCGTCTTCCACGAAATCACAAAAACGGCAATTTTAAATTCTTTAAAGAAGCCGCGCGAAATCAATGAAAATCTTGTTGACGCACAACAGGCGCGTCGTATTTTAGATCGTCTTGTAGGTTATGAACTTTCTCCTCTCTTATGGAAAAAGGTTAGGTATGGACTTTCCGCGGGACGCGTTCAGAGTGTCGCTGTTCGTTTAATTGTCGAAAGAGAGCGTGAAATAGAGGCGTTTAAGCCTGAAGAATATTGGAAAATCACGGGAACATTTATAGGAGACGCAAAGAAAAAGTTTGAAGCGCAACTGTCTAAAATCGACAACAAAAAGGTTGCAGTCGGGAACAAGGAATCGTCTGAGGGGATTGTTAAAAATCTTAAAGATGCGAATTATAAAATTTCAAAAATCAACGAAAAAGAAACCAAACGAAATCCGGCTCCACCTTTTATTACATCCACGCTGCAACAGGAAGCTTCAAGAAAGCTCGGCTTTTCCGTGAAAAAAACCATGGTTGTTGCTCAACAGCTATATGAAGGTGTTAAACTTGATAAAGCCGCAAGCGGTCTTATCACATATATGAGAACCGATTCGTTTAATCTTTCGGGGCAGGCGATAAGCCGGGCACATAAAGTTATCGAGCATTTGTATGGAAAAGAATATGTTGCCGGAAAGCCGCGTGTGTATAAAAAGGCTAAAGGCGCGCAAGAAGCTCATGAAGCTATTCGTCCCGTTAATCTCGAAAAAACACCCGAAGATGTGAAATCGTTTTTAAATAAAGATCAGTTTAAATTGTACGAACTTATCTGGAAAAGAACTATTGCCTGCCAGATGACGGAGGCGAAAATGAAAAATATCGATGTGCAAATTCAATCGTCAAAAGAGGGAAAAGATTTGCCGTATTTGTTTAAAGCCACCGGACAAACGATTCTTTTTCCCGGATTTATGAAGGTATACATAGAAGGGGAGGATCATCCCGACGAAGAAACAAAAGCGGGAAAACATGAAAAATTTCTTCCTCCGTTAAAAGAAGGTGAAGATTTACATTGCGAAAAAATCGATCCGACTCAACATTTCACGCAACCGCCGCATCGTTATACGGAAGCGTCGCTGGTTAAAAAACTTGAGTCGGAGGGGATTGGAAGACCGAGCACCTACGCGCCCACCATTAGCACTATTATGACGCGAGGATATATAGAAAAAGACGGCAAAGCCTTAAAGCCGACCGATACCGGAAAGGTTGTCAACGATCTGCTGGTTGAACACTTTCCGGATATCGTCGATTATAAATTCACGGCCGAAATGGAAGAAGATCTGGATTTGATTGCGGAAGGAAAAAAAGAATGGGTGCCGCTTTTGAAAGCTTTTTATGAGCCTTTTCATAAAAATATTGTTGAAAAAGAAAAGAGCGTAAAAAAATCGGACATTGTTAATGAAGAAACGTACGAAATCTGCGATAAATGCGGAAGCAAGATGGTAATTAAATTGGGACGTTACGGAAAATTCCTGTCATGTTCAAATTATCCCGAATGCAAAAACGCAAAGCCTCTTGATAAAGGAGACGATGAAGGGAAGCCTTCTATCGACAGCGAGCTTAAAAAGAAATTGAGCGGCAAGAAGTGTGATAAATGCGGTGAGCCGATGGAAATCAAAACAGGACGATATGGAGAGTTTCTTGGTTGCTCGGGTTATCCTAAATGTAAAAATATTCAACCGATAATTAAGTTTTCGGTAGTAAAATGTCCGCGTTGCAAAAACGGACAGCTTGTTGAAAGACGTACCAGAAAAGGCGGAAAGATTTTCTACGGATGCAATCAATTCCCAAAGTGTAAATTTGCCACTTGGGACAAGCCGGTGATTGAAAAATGCAAGAAGTGCGAAGGCATGCTTGTTGAAAAAGGAAAAAAAATTATGTGCATTGAATGTGATAAAGAGGAGCTGGAGAAAAAGAAGAAAAAGAAATAGGAATAGCTTGTGTTTAAGCTTTTTGGAAGTTGAGTACCGAGTAACCCCGTCGTACTCGGTACCCCGGACGTACCGAGTAAGTGCCACTTACTTAGTAACCCCGAGTTACTCGGTAAGTCCATGTTACCGAGCAAAGGAATTGCGATTCCGGGTATTTTATGCTAAAATAAACACAGTAAAAACAAAAAAACCAGCATATGGAATTAGAAACAACCAAGCCTCGGCACAAACGTTTTTGCTTTGTTACTTATTTTAGGCAAAGAGCGCTGAGGCAACTTTTGCAGTGGCTTATTGTTGCTGCGATCTCAATTTTAATACTGGGAGGTTTTGCTGTCGCGGATGCGTATGCGGCCGGAATTGTCGGATGTGCGGATTTGACGGGAATAAGTGCGACTGTCGGATCGGGAGACAGTGGATCTTTGGATTTTGACGACCCCCCAACTTCCAGCTATAGGGCTGAACTTTGTTCCCCCGGAACATTCACCGGAAACAATCCCGATGATTTTTATCTCGATGGATGGATATGGGATTCGAATCTCGGATGGATCAGTTTATCTTGTCCGGGTGGCAAAAACGCCAAAAACAGAGGTCTTGCGTGCGGATCAAGGCAGTACGGCGTAAAAGTTGATTTAAGTGATGGGGGGAAAATGTATGGCTGGGCATGGGGAGATAACGTGGGATGGATTAGCTTTGGATGTAAAGATGGATCAAACGAAGAATATCCTTGTGGCAGCGTAACGTATAATGGAATTGCGGATGTAGATTTAAGTTCGGCAAATTTTGGAGAATTAAGCGGATACGCCTGGGCGGATAGCGTCGGCTGGTTTAGCCTTGACAATGTTAGCGCAAAAATTCTCGGACTGGTTATGGCGGAAAGTGACAGTGAAAGTGATTGGGGCGTTTGGACAAAATCGGAAAACGGGAGACTTAAAGAAGGTGACCCCGGGCGAGACAATGTGCCAAATAAAAAAACATCACCGGTAGGCGACGGTAGCCGGGGTTATGATATTTTCGTGCACGTTGCGGACATTAACGGAAATCCTCCGAATTTAGCGGAGATTACTGTAGACATTACTACAAAATGGACAGATACGGTTCATTGGGATCAAACCGGATCAACTCCGGAAGATCCTAATTATGATGGCAACAATAACGGCCCCGTTAAAAAGCCGTTAACTCTGACTTCGACTTCCGGTAAATCAACAACCGGCGGAGTTTCCGGTAATTATTATGGAAGCGTTACTTCTTACGCTCCAACGGATGGCGGAAATTGTTATGACGAAACGGGCGATTTTTATTGTGACGATGCAGAAGATTTTGTTTATAAAAATTTCGACGACGCGGCTCCTTCAAACACGCTTCAATATGATGGTGCGGACGTTACCATTACTAAAATTTCAACGGGCGAAACCGTAAATCTTACTTTGCCTCCTTTGGAAAATCCAATTATGGAATTTCTTCCGCGCGTTGACATCACAACATTCGACTTTATGAAGCCGAATGACAAAGGCGGATTTGATAATGTTAATTATATTGAATCGTTTAGAAATATTATCGATTCATTTGAAGTTGCCGGCAAAACTCAAGGTGCCGCGATAAGTTACAATGTTGATTTTATTCTTGATGTTGCAGACACTGTAACCGGTGTTACATACGGATGGATCGACGACGAGGAAGACCTGCCGGCGGAAGATGGCAGCGACGCATCGGTGTCGTTCACCAATATTACAAAAGTTCCCAGCCCTTTGCTTGCTCTACCACATGCTCCGGATGCGCAGCTTGCAGGAGAAATAGCGGGCGCAAAGGCTTATACACTGGTTTCATACGATGTTGGCCCTAACACTGTAAAATACTTCAACAATGGTGTTCCCCGTCGAGAGGATTCATTTATTATTAACCAGGCTGCTGAAATTCTTAGCGGACAAGTTTATTCTCCCGGGGCGGCACAGGTAACGGATGTGGTAGTTACTTCAATTGGAGATATCGCTACTAACAGGGTGCGTAATCAAATTCTTGAGAATGTAAGTCGAATGAAAGCGGGAGCGAAAGTTCAGAATCTTAAAGGGACAGAATTACGTGAAAACGCGGAACTGGCTCAACTTGCCGGCGGGCGCGCTTTTTACTTTAATAACGCCGATGTTTATATTGATAAACCGGGCTTGGAATGGGCGGCGACGGAAGCAAACAAAGAACCCTTTACTATTATTGTTGAAGGCGGAGATATTTTTATTACCGAAAATGTCGACATTGGCATTCCGGTTGGATTTATCGCGCTTGCGGATTTTAACGCAACCGATGAACTAGATAGAGGAGGACGAATGTATGTCCATGCGAACGTGACAGATATGGTAGACACGCATGTATATTTGGACGGGCCTATGTTTAGATATACAGATAACATTTGTTTCTTTTCGGGCGAATATGATATAGTGGGAATTTACGGTCTTCGCGAACCAAATTTTGTAAAAGCGGGGCGATGTGACGGAGCAGCTGCGGGTTATAAAAATCCTTTGGCGACTTTGATTAATCAATTCTATTTTAAGGGAACGGTGGCTTCGCAAAATTGTATTGGCTGCGCCGCGTTAACGGAGCTTTATCGAGGAGACGGGCAGCTTATAGGAACTCCAAACGCGTTGTTGTACTCGATTGCGAGATTGTATGACTTTAACTACTTTGGATATTTTAGGCTGGATATTGACGGAGTGGAAAGCGGAGATAGATCTGATAGTCTCGATGGTTCGCAAAACGGACCTGTGTATTTTGAGTATTCCGCCAAGCCGGAACTTCCCGGGTTTTAAAATTAGGTTAAAATTAGGTCCCACCACCTAAAATATCTTTTTAGATGGTTTTACGCTTTTAGAAGCCAATTTTGTGGTTGAATATTTTCATATTGTGAATTTTCTTATGCAGATCATAAGAATGGTGTCTTTGAAAAGATTATGTGGTTGAACTGTTTAAAATCTTTTTAAACTTTTTTGTTATTTGTTTGCTAAGTTTTAGTCATAAACATATATAAATTATTATCAACATGAAAAAATATGTAATGGTTCGAAAAAAATATTTGGTGCGAGACGGAATTTATCATGTCATTCAGCGAGCTCCTGGAGACGAATTGCTATTTAAAGATAATGATGACAGGCACATTTTTATCTATATGATGAAGAGCTTACTTCCTAAGTTTAATATCAATATTTTGGCATATGCTTTGATGCCCAATCATCTACACATACTTTTAAAAATTAAAGAATTAAATTTAAGCAAATGCATGAAACAGCTTTTTGAAAGATACGCCAGTTATTTTAACAACAAATATCATAGGAAAGGGCATGTGTTTTATGGAGTCTATAGGGCAGTATATTGCGACAATCCTTTTGCGATTTTGGTTGTTTCATTTTATATACATTTAAATGCTTTTAAGGCGAATCTTGCTTCTAATCCTTTTGAATATGAATGGCATTCTTTAAATCAATATATTGGAAAAGGCAAAGACGGCTTTGTAATGCCTCAATATGTTTTGTCTATAATAAATGACAACAATGCAAAAGCAAAAAAATCCTATAGAAAATTAATGGGAAAGTTGTCATCTTTTTCATATCAAAGCTTGATTAAAAAAAGAGAAGCACTTTCTACCTTCTATGATGAGTGCTCAAAAAAAATAAAATTTAAAGATTTTTTTTAGGAAAATTTTAGTAGGTCCGACCATCTAAAGTTCAATCAGGCATGATTTTTGTTTACAGAAAGACAAAAACCCTATTCCGAAAATAAAAAACTTGGAATTTGTTTGCAGCAAGCCAATTTTTTAATTAATAAAATTTTTAGGTGGTGGGAGCATTGTTTTTGGGGTTACCCAAAAAGACATATATTTCCCGAAAAGAAGTCTTGTTTGCGCATCCAGACTTGGAATAACTCCAAATACATTCACTGTAATTGGAATTAAAATCCATTCGAGAATAAGGAATATGTGTTTCCATTTCCTAAAATTTTTCGGTGGTGGCGGAAGAAGCAGGTTTGAAATTGCCGCGGAAGTAACAAGTCCAATCATCGCAAGAATCATCAGGTTACTTGTGATGTGCGGAAGGTTATAGGAAAGAATTGTGCTTGAGAATTGCTCTCCTCCAAGCATAATCGGAAGCCATCCGAGCACCATAATAATAATTGCGCTAGTCGCCCACGACCAAAATCCTTCAATTTGAACAGCCGTAAAATAAAGTTTCTTTTTTAAAGGAACTTTTTTGTTTTTTAGAAATCCAAAAATAATGTAGGGGATATTTTCCGATCCCCACGCCCATCTTCGCTGTTGCTTATATTGATTAACCGCCGTTTCCCATATCGATTTACCCAAACAGGCATCAATGGAAACGGGATAAAAAAGCGGTACAACGCGATAGTCACCATTAAAATGAAGGATGGATTGCCAAAAATTCGTGAATCTTCAGATACGATATTTGTCTGCCAGAAACCCATTTCAACAAGTGATTTGAAACTCATTGAGTGTGATGAAAAAGTTGCAAGCTTATGGGCGCGTTTTTGTTGCATCATCTGCCAGAACGTAGTTGA
>JAJRYP010000016.1 GCA_024275695.1 Patescibacteria group bacterium
CCTTCCGGAAGTGATCGTTGCGATCTCAATGATAGTTCTTGTTATTGTAACAGCTACAAATTTATTAATAGCTTCCACTAGAGCGAATCGTTCAAACATAAATGATATTATCGCTTACAATCTTGCTCAAGAAGCAATTGAAGGCATGCGGAATATTCGTGATGGATATTGGCTTCATAACCAGCCGTGGCGAGGTGATAAGAAGCTCTTTGGTAGTAACTTTTTGGCGGATGGGTTTTATACAATAAATAATAATAGAAATTTGTATTCTCCCCAGTCATGTACGTATGATGATCCGGCTCAATACAGGTTTCCATCTTTTATACAAAGCTACGCGCCATGGGAATTAAAATATTTGGGATCGGCAAACGAAACGCTTTTAGTTGAAACCGATGCGACGAAATTATATTTAACGACTGACACTAATAGTGAAGTGAAAAGGTATGAGCATGGTTCGCTTGGAGGAGAAGAAAGCGGATTTCGAAGGTGGGTTGAAATTGAATCTCTCCCTTACGAAGGGACGGAATCTGTCCCGGGGGAATTGAAAATTGCAATAACTGCGGTTGTCGAATGGGAAGAGCTTGGAAGAAAACAACGTATTGCTATTCCCACTATTTTAACTGATTGGAAGTCGGGACCACTTTAAATTGCTAATTACTGATTACTAATTTCTAATTACTTATGAAGGAAATTGCAAAAATACAAAAAGGTTTTACATTGATCGAAGTGCTGATAGCGCTAACTATTTTTGTGATTTTTGTTACTACGATGTCGAGTACTTATTTACACATTGCGCGTTCTCAGAGAGAAGCGAATACTGTTCGCGCTATGTACAGCGATCTCCGGTATGTGATGACTATTATTAGTGATGAGGCGCGAGCGAAGACTATTGATTATGCTTGTTATCCGAGTACCGTGTTGGCAGGTTCGTTCTCTAATTATTGTAATGATGTGAGGGCGAGCGCCGGACAGATTGATTACCTTGCTTTAATAGACAGAACATCAACAAATCGTACAATTTTTAAAGTTGAAAATAATAACGAAGGAATAAAAGAGCTCAAAGTTTTTAAAGAACATAAAACCTTTGACGAAAATGGTTTGGAAACATGGGTTGCTGATGAAGGATATCGCTCCGGATATCAAAAGCTCGCACTTGATAGTATAAAACTTGAAGGTCTGGAGTTCGAAATTGCTCCACTGGCAGATCCTTTTGATCCGGATAACGTTGCTTGCGGACCTGTTCAATTTCAGCCTTCGGTTACTGTGAATGCTTCTATTACCGGCGCAAGCCCCGATACGGAAGATTTCCGTCTTGATATTCAAACATCTCTTTCTTCCAGGGTATATAATCTTAAGACAAACACATGATTCATGCTGCAAAGACACAAAAAGGTAGTGCGCTTATAATTGCTCTTCTTCTTATGGGGGTGATAATGACTCTTGCGCTTGGCTTAAGCGATCTTGTCATTAGAGAAGTACGAATTACTCAAGATATTATTAATTCCGGAAAGGCTTATTACTCGGCAGAGGCGGGTATGGAGAACGCTTTACTGGATCTTCATCAACGTCTTCCGGGTTATGAAACAGAGGATAAAGAAAAGTGGTTTGA
Organism: Patescibacteria group bacterium; assembly: GCA_024275695.1. GTDB lineage: Bacteria > Patescibacteriota > Gracilibacteria > UBA1369 > PNNO01 > JAJRYP01. The sequence continues at coordinate 1,610 of JAJRYP010000016.1, forward strand.
ACCCGAAATTGGATTAACTAAACCCGAGCCGGAACTTCTTTACACTTATTCGGTAGATAATAGAACAAAAACAATTCCTTATGTTGATACTTCAGTGATTAATCCATATGTGGCGCAAGGTGCTCCCGAAAAATATCTTTACGGGAAACTTGAACTAAATGAGCAAGTTGTTATTCCTTTATTTACTTCCGAAGAAGAGGGGATTGCTACAAATGACGTAACAGCGTTTAGAGTCGAATATTATATTGATGCTGAAATTGCACCGGAGTGGCAGGCGAATTATTACGGGCTTAACAATATTGATGTTCTTAGATGGAAAATTACCGGTATTAAACAAATTCCGGAAGGTCTTGAAGATGTTCCAAAATTAATAACGGAATCTATTGGTGATTATATTGCCGTACTTCCGAGCAGTGATCCATATAAGCCAACATGTTTTGGTACAGGGGAGGAAATATATCCATCGCCCGAGGATGTCGGAGGTATATTGTATAAAGGTAAATGTCAGGAAAGTACAGCCGGAAGAGTATATAAATTTGCGCGAAACGCATATCTTTTTAAATATAATCCGGATACTAAAAAATATGAAACAACAGTATATGTGGAAGATCCCAAGAGCGGAGAAAATTCTTCAATGTTGATAAAAGATTTTTTATTGGATCACTCTAAAAATTATCTTACAATCTCAAATATTTTTAATCCCTCGGTTCTTAAAAATCCAAATGATTCCCGGATTTATTATAGAATTATAATTCCAAACGAAGATGAATACACAATTCGTGATTTCGCAAAAATAACTTCTACGGGACTTGTTAGAAATTTACGTCAGCATATAGAAGCATACATTGCTCCCGATCGCTTTATGCCCGTGTTCAATTTTTCCTTATATCGAACAGATGTTCGTGGAGATCGGGACAAGGAAACTCCGGACGGGTATTTATAAACTTAAAGCGCCCTTGCACATTTGGCCGCGTCAGTGTTTAATGTAAGGCGTATTTTAACGCATGATATAAAATGTCACGATTTTATATAACAACGTCGATTCCTTACGCGAACAGCATTCCGCATATCGGATTTGCAATGGAGGCGATTCAAACCGATTGTTTGGCGAGATATCATCGGATGATCGGAGATGACACATATTTCCTTACCGGAACGGACGAGCATGGAATGAAAATTGCGGACACCGCAAAAGAGAAAGGTAAAACGGAGCAAGAACATGTTGATGAAATTGTTGCTTTAAACAAAGATCTTAAGAAAATTTTAAATCTTTCGTATGATGATTTTATTCGTACGACCTCAGATCGTCATAAAAGAGGAGCGCAAAAACTTTGGAAAAAATTGGCGGAGGCCGGCGATATATACAAAGATAGGTATGACGGATTTTATTGCAGCGGATGTGAAGCGTATGTTACCGAAAAAGATCTTGTTAATGGAAATTGTCCAATTCATAAAAGACCTGTTCATACATTCTCGGAAGAAAATTATTTTTTCAGGCTTTCAAAATATTCAGATAAAATTCAGGAATTAATTGAATCCGATACTTTAAAAATTGTTCCCGAATTTAGAAAGCGCGAGTTTTTAAATGTTGTTCGAGACGGACTTACGGATGTTAGTTTTTCTCGTCCCAAAGATGCTCTGACTTGGGGGATTCCGGTTCCTGATGATTCTTCTCAAACTATGTATGTGTGGTGCGATGCTCTTTCAAATTATATAACAGCGTTGGATTACGAAAACAATGGTGAACTTTTTCAAAAGTATTGGCCTGCGGACGTGCATGTTATTGGAAAAGATATTACACGTTTTCATGCGGGAATTTGGATTGGAATGTTAATTTCCGCAGGATTGGAAATTCCCGGAAATATTTATGTTCACGGATTTATTACATCGGGAGGTCATAAGATGAGTAAATCGCTTGATAATGTTGTTTCTCCAATGGATGTTGCTAAAAAATACGGAACCGATGCACTTCGATATTATCTTCTTCGCGAGATTCCAACGACAGGTGATGGAGATTTTACTTACGAACGTTTTGAAGAACTTTATAATGGTGAGCTTGCCAATAATATTGGGAATTTGGTTAATCGTGTTCTTGCAATGACAGACAGGTATTTTGAAGGGAAAATCCCGCAAATAAATGAAAGAGATGAAGGGTTAATTTTAAGAGTTGAGAAATTTTGGGAAATATATCATACGCAGATGAATGATTTTAATTTGAAAAAAGCTATTGAAGAAATTATGTTTCGCGCGGATGACGCAAATCAATATATTGAAGAAAATAAGCCGTGGGCACTTGCTAAAGAGGACGAAAAAAAACTTGCCGATGTTCTTTATAATCTTTTGGAAATGCTTCGACATATTGGATATGCAATGTATCCTTTTATGCCCGGAATTTCAGAAAAAATTCTTGCGGCTTTATCATGCAAACCACTTATTAAAGATGTTTCAATCATAGAAAAATGGGGAGTACTTCACGCGGATGATTCGATTACAAAGTGTGATCAGCTTTTTCCCAGACCGGACTAGCCGCTTGTCCCCACAACAAGGTTGATAATGTAGCTAACAATAAAGTACGAAAATATAACTACAAGCATCCCGATTACACCATAAACCAGTGTGTTTTTGGCGTATTCCATTTGTTGCTGGTTGCCTCTTGAAGTTATGTACATAAACCCGCCAACCGCTATTACGATTACAGCAATTCCACCTGAAAGCATTAAAAGCGCACCACCAAGTATTTGAAGGAATGCGTTAATTGGTTCCGCTGCGCTTTCGCCGACACATATTTGTGAATTTTCATCCCAGACGGCTTTTTCCAACTCTTCTCCGGTTAAAACAATATATTCATCTTTTTCGGGATCGTACCCAATTGGTTGTCCTGTATATTTTTTTATACATTCTTCTTTTGTAAGACCCGTATCCGGGACACCGGGCGCGTTTTTTGGCTTTAAATTTGGATCAATTCCTCGTTGTGCGTAAACAATCGAGGTTGAAAGTGTAAGACTAGCTATTAAAATCGCAAATGTGATGAGTTTCTTAATCATTTTAGAATAGTTGAAGTTTTGTAATTCCCATTACAAACGCAAGGGCGGTTGCGCAAATAATCATAGCAAA
>JAJRYP010000124.1 GCA_024275695.1 Patescibacteria group bacterium
GAATATTTAATTCGGTTCCGTTTGGTTTCTTCACGGTAAAGATTACATTTCTATTTGGAAATGTCTTGGAAGATGTAATTTGCGCGGAATAACCTGAAATTGTATCTATTCCATATGCCTCCGGCAAAAATGGAGATGGTGCCGCGTTTGAAATGGCGGCTATTGCGGCATTTGCAGTAAAAAATGTGAATAACAGCGTAAATATTGTACTTTTAAGAAGAATTTTCATATTTAACACATGTTTTTTTTAAAATCCATATAGTATAGCAAAAAACAATGGATAATACAATAGATGTAAAGGCGGATTGTTTTTAGATGTGAAATCTTCATAAAGCATTCTTTTGCGTGAGAACAAGCCTGTTCATATTGTAATTAATATTTTATTTTGATAAGATTCCCCTTGAATTTTAACCAAGACAGCTATTATGGATACAGTTGATTATATTTGGATGAACGGAGAATACATACCATGGAATAAAGCCAAAATTCATGTTCTAAGTCATACTTTGCATTATGGAGGAGGAGCGTTTGAAGGTATTCGTTTCTATGAAACCGAAGATGGGAAAAGCGCAATATTTAGACTGGAAGAACATATGGACAGATTGCTGTTTTCGGCAAGCACAATTCAGATGGAAGTTCCTTATACAAAACAGGAACTTGTTGAAGCTACGTTGGAAACAATTCGAAAAAACAATATTAAATCAGGATATATAAGACCAATTATTTATTTCGGATATGGGAAAATGGGGCTCGATCCAAGAGGAGCAAAAGTTGATACATGTATAGCCGTATGGGGATGGGGATCGTATCTTGGAGAAGATATGGTTAAAGTTAAAACTTCTTCATATGTAAGAATTCATCCGAAAAGCACGGAAACACAGGCAAAACTTTGTGGCCATTATGTGAATTCAATAATGGCCAGTTTGGAAGCCCATAATGCCGGCTTTCACGAAGCTTTGTTGTTGGATCACAAAGGTTTTGTCGCCGAGGGCCCGGGAGAAAATATATTTGCTGTTAAAGACGGAAAGCTAATTACGCCGGAATCGGTAAATATTCTTGTTGGAATAACACGGGATTCAATATTCGAAATCGCTAAAAACAACAATATTGAACTTATAGAAAAGAAAATGAAACTTGAAGATCTAAAAAATGCCGACGAAGCTTTCTTTACAGGTACGGCAGCCGAAGTCACACCAATCAAGCAAATTGATGATTCTATTATAGGAAATGGCGAAATAGGACCTGTAACGGAAAAATTAAAAAATATTTATACTAAAGCTATACATGGAGCTTTGGAACAATATACTAAATGGCTTACCTATGCTTAAACAATTCAAAATAATTTCTGCGAGCATTTTGCTTGCGATGCTACTTCTTCCTTACACCGCGTTTGCTCAGGATAGTGCGGAAATTGCCAATGCTGAAAGCGGAGAAATTACGTTCGAAGCAATTATTAGTTCGCTTGATAGTGTTGAACTGGATAAAAACATTATTTTTGACGCTACAAAATCAACTCATCCCGATACGGAAAAAGAGCTTACATATAATTGGGATTTTGGTGACGGCAATAAGAAAGAAGGTCAGGAAGTGGTTCATAGTTATACCACATTGGGACCAAAGACTATCACGTTAACAGTAAATGACGGAACGAAAACAGTTACAACCTCAAAAGAAATTTTCGTATACAAGAAAATCATAATGTTTATTACAGACAAAGCGGATTTGCAAGACAGAGTTGAAGGGTTCAATAATTATGCGCGTGATAGGGATGTGCATATCCTGCTTATTGAAAGTTACGACAGTGCAACCGAATTCATTTCGGAAGAAGTTTTAAAACAGAAACTTAGCGAAGTAATCGAAGACTTAAGAAAAGTTGATGAAATAGTTGTATGGACAGATGGAAATACGGGACTAAGCGCGCTTTCATGGGTTAAACAAAAGCAGGCGGAATTGGATCCACCTTTAAGTTTCGAATCAAAAACAGTGCTTGTGTTAAGTGACAACGAGCAAAACACGGGGCAAATTAATAGACAATACGATCTCTTGCGTCCTGAAAACATAGTTATAGCAAAAGAAGCGGCAATTTACCCTTTTATTGACAGCGCAAATGCCGATGTCTTTATTGAACGACTCGAAGCTGACGGATATGATTATTCGATCATCAACGCGGAAACCGGACAACTGCAATTATGGAATTTTATGTCTTATTTCGTAAATTATCTTATTGATAGCGGAATTCCGGCAAACACTGTTATTCTAATTCTAATGCTCCCCGTAATTGCGACTATTGTTTCTTTTATGAAACAGATAATTGGAATTACAACATTTGGTGTTTATACGCCATCAATCATAACATTAACATTTTGGATTCTCGGTCTTAAAGTAGGACTTTTAACACTGCTTATAATGGTGCTTGTGGGAACAGGAGCGCGATATGTGTTAAAACGATTCAGGCTATTATACATACCAAAAATGGCAGTTGTATTAACGGCTGTCGCACTTGCTATTTTAGCTATGCTTATCATATCGATCAGATTCAATTTATTTGATGCCCAATTCTTTTCATTATCAATATTCCCAATGCTTATTTTGAGTACATTAACAGAAAAGTTTGTAAATATTCAAACAGGAAAAGGATTTAGACAAGCTATTATTTTGACACTTGAAACTGTATTGGTATCGATAGTGGCATATATAGCAATTGGAGGAGAATTCTTTTGGAATTTGAAATTTACGGCACTGCAAAGTTTTATGCTCGCTTATCCGGAAATTATTATAGTAATTATCGTTATAAACCTCTTCTTGGGAAGATGGACGGGATTAAGGCTCCTTGAATACGTTCGATTTCGAGAAGTCTTACGTCACGTTGAAGAGGAATAACCAGCAAATATGTTTTTCTTTAATGACAAAGGGGTTCTTGGAATTAACGCAAGAAATTTGTTGTATGTTAGACCATACAACAAAAAGAAAGTTATCAAAATGGCGGATGACAAAATTAAATCCAAGAAATTTTTGTCTGCAAGAGGAATCCCTGTTCCCAAACTATATGCTGAAATAAGAACCAAACAGGATTTGGAAAAATTTGATTTCAACTCCCTTCCTTCATCCTTTGTATTAAAACCGAATCATGGATTTGGAGGAGAGGGGATTATTCCCGTTGCAAGTAAAAGAGATCAGCTTTGGGTAACAGCTTCAGGTAGAAAAATTGGCAAAGATGAGTTTATTAATCATATTTCCGATATTTTGGATGGACGTTATTCTATATCAAATGTTGGAGATACGGCATTTTTTGAACAAATGATAATTTCCCATGACAGCATTGGAAATTATTCGTTTAGAGGGCTTCCCGACATTAGAGTTATTGTCCACAATTTAATTCCCGTAATGGCAATGCTCAGACTTCCAACAAAAGAATCCGGAGGCAAAGCAAACCTGCATCTCGGTGCCGTTGGTATTGGAATAGATATATCTAAAGGCGAAACAACATATATCGCCTATAAAAATAAAATCATTGATGAGATACCCGGCGTAGGACCAATAAAAGGTCTCAAAATCCCATTTTGGGAGGATATATTGATGGTGGCGTCAAAATGTCAATTAAATACAAATCTCGGCTATATGGCTGCCGACATAGCTATAGATAAGACAAGCGGGCCGGTACTTCTTGAAATTAATGCACGCGCCGGAATGGGTGTGCAAATTGCCAACCTCGCTCCGCTTAAAAAGAGGCTTCAGCGAATCGAAGGTGTGAAGGTAACAACTCCAATTAAAGGAATTCGTATAGCAAAAGACATGTTCGGAAATGTAGTTGAAAAAGAAATTCAGCATATGTCCGGAAAAACCGTTGTCGGAATAGAAGAGATGGTTGAACTTATTTTAAAAGAGGGAACGAGACGGGTTGCCGCAAAACTTGATTCGGGTAACGAAAGAACCATTATTGACGAACAGTATGCTATAGATTGCGGACTTCTTGAGGAAGCTTATGAATATGATGACGAGAAATCCACTGTAAAATTGAAACTTTCGATTGCCAAAGAAAGAATACAAACTGTTGCCGATATAGAAAAAATAACAGATAGCGATATTAATTTGATTTTAGGACGACGAGACCTTGTAAATTTCTTTATCGACCCTTCAAAGAAAATTCAAAAGACAAATCTTCCTTCGGAAAAAAACGTAGATAATTCAAAACAAACTAAACCGATCAATGTATCAAAAAAACCTCCATATGGTGAAGTAGATCAAAAATTGATCAAGATAGATGAGAAATTAAAACTTCTGTATCATTTAAGACCCACCAATCTTGCGGAGGAACATGATAAATTCTTCAAAAATTTCAAAAAGAATCCACAATTCGAATATCCCGAATTGAAGTTTGATTTATATAATATACGAAAAGAACTTGATCAAATCGTTACAGACGAAACGCCTGTCGGTATTTTATTTGAAAAAAAACGTGAGGAAATCGGTTATAAAATTGATTTACTTGATTCACGAAGTTTTGCTGAGGAATTTACCAGAGCTTCCGTTGATTTATACGGCAAACCTTCCGAGCTTCTTGGAAAAGAAGCAAGAGAATATCTCAAGGAAGCCAGTATTACTTATTCACAACCGAAAGGAAATATAACCGCCGAAGAAGCAAAAGCAAAATTAGATAAAGTGTTTGAAGATTACGCTCTTAAAAACTGGAAAGTTAAGATTAAAGAAGACATGGTTTCCGATGCTATTGCCGGTAAAAATAACAGACTTTTCATTAGAAAAGGAGCGCAGTTTACACCGTCACGACTTGAAAATCTTATCATTCACGAAATTGAAACTCACATATTGACAGCCGAAAACGGTAAATCCCAAAATTATGAATTATTTAACAGAGGTCTAGCTAATTATCTTGAAACACAAGAAGGTCTGGCTATATACAATATTTTATCGCAAAAGAAAGAAGAAGAAAAAAACTTATACCTTTCTGTTTCTCTGGTTTACGCGGTTGATTTGGCGATGAAGCACTCGTTTGTTGAAGTGTTTGAAAAGATGCTTGATGCAAAAATCCCACCTGAACGAGCTTGGCGTAATGCGGTTAAGGTTAAAAGAGGACTGGAAGACACCGGAGAGGCCGGAGGATTTACAAAAGATTTTCTTTATTACAAAGGATATAGGCAAATTCAAAGTTTCGTTGCGAAAGGAGGAAAAATCAAAGATTTATATATAGGAAAATTTAATGCGGACGATATTGATATAATCCTTCAAATCCCCGAATTAAAAGAGCCCAAATATCTTCCAAAGTGGCTTTAAAGAATTAACATAGCATCTCCGAAGCTATAAAAACGATATTTTTCACGTATCGCATTTTCATATGCCCGGAAAATGAACTCTTTATTTGCAAATGCACTGATAAGCATAATCAATGTGCTTTCAGGCAAATGAAAATTAGTGAGCAGACAGTCCGTTGCCTTAAATTTATATCCGGGATAAATAAAGATATCCGTTTCAGTTTTTTCGGAATGAAACGATCCATGTTTGAAATTTGATTCCAAAACTCTCACGGAAGTTGTTCCAACAGCCAAAATTTTCTTACCTCCCGCACGTGCCTCATTTAACATCCGTGCAGTTTCCTCGGTTATTTCATACCACTCGCTATGCATAACATGATCTTCAATCTTTTCACTTTTTACGGGAAGAAAAGTTCCACGTCCAACGTGCAAAGTTACAAAAGCAGTTTTAATTCCTTTAAATTTCAGTTTTTCAAAAATTTCGTCAGTGAAATGCAATCCCGCCGTTGGAGCTGCAATACTACCCGTTTCTTTCGCGTAAACAGTCTGATATTCATTCATAGTAGCTTTTGAATCTTTAATATAAGGTGGAAGAGGGACATTGCCGTTTTTTTCAATCCATTTATCAAAATTACCATTAAATTTAAACATTATTTCACGTGTGCCATCATCATAAACAGATGTAATTTGCGCTTTAATAATCTCTTTTTTACCAAGAATTTTTATCTCTTTATTTTCAACAAATTTTTTCCCCGGTTTAACCATACATTGCCATTTATTCTCATTAATCTTTCTTAGCAGCAAGAGCTCGGCATCTTTTTCATTCACTTTTACCTTAAGACGTGCCGGAAATACACGTGTTTTGTTAAACACAATTACATAATCGGATGTAAGTAAATCGGAAAGTTCGTTAAAAAAATGGTGCTCTATTTCTTCGGATTCACGATCGAGAAGCATTAATCTGGAAACATCTCTCGGGAAAACCGGGGCAGTCGCAATGAGTTCTTTTGGCAAATTATATGAGAAATCCTTTGTAAACATTTTTACCATTTAGTACTTTTATCCGCAGTTTTTTCCTGTTTGTCGCTTGCGCCGGTATATTTCATAACCATCAAGGTCACATCATCCGCCTGCTCCGTATTTCCGACATAATTAGAATAGTCGATCGCTATATGATGAGAAATTCCCTCGGGACCATATTGAGCCGCATGTTTGGCAAAAGATTCTTTTAATCTTTCTACGTCAAACATTTCTCCATTATCGTTTTTAGCTTCTGTAATTCCATCTGTGTAAAGCAAAATTACATCATCTTTTTCCAATTTGATTTCTTGTTCTTTAATGAGTTTACTGTTGTCGGGAACCATTCCGAGAGCAATTCCTCCCTCTGCCAGTGATTCAATTTTTCCGGTTGCCGCTCTGTAAATTAATATATACTCATGACCTGCACCAACATAAGTCATTTTTTGAAATTTATGATCCCATTTCATCATTACCATTGTCATGAACATCGCTGATTTAATTCTTGGTTTAAGTTGTCTGTTTGTATTAACTACTATATCGTATAAATTGTCATACATTTCGCTATAAGTATGCAGGAGGGTGTTTACCATCATCATAACGAGTGCTGCGGGTGCACCGTGTCCAGTAACGTCTCCGATATACATAAAAGTTGATTCGGGTCTTTTAATGAAATCAAAACTGTCCCCGCCAACTTCGGCTGCGCTTCTGTTTTTGGCCACAATTTCCAATCCGGGGATTTGCGGACTTTCAAGTGGCAATATTTTCTTTTGAATGTTACTGGCTATTTCCAACTCGGAAGACATTCGCTCTTGCTCTTTTAATTTATTCGAAATTGTTTCGATATTCTCTGTTATTTCGTTAAAGAACTGAGCAATAATTCCAATTTCATCAATTCTGTTTGAAAAAATTCTTTTATAAGGCCTTCCGGTTAGCAAATATTTCATTTGTTCAGTCACTTTTCCAAGTGGCCTCCCTACAATATTAAAAGTTATCGCAATAAATATAATCGTTAATATGACGACACCGATCAGCGTATAACTTAATGGAAAGCTTATTGGATTTGACCACAAAAAATAACCGGCTACGCTCAAAACAATAACAACAATGGTCATAAATATTGAAATTCTTCGCGTAACTGTTTTTCTTAAAAAGGTTAGCATATCCGGTTAATATATTTAAATAACATTCGCAAGACATTCCTCATCTGATTCATAGCAAGGAATAATTTGGTCCAAACCCACAAGTTGAAAAATATCCATGATTCTGGCAGAAGCTTTCAATATCATAATCTTTTTATTCTGAGTCACAAAACGATTGTAAATATCGCTTAAATAACCGATTCCTTCACTATTGATAAATTCAAGATGCTCAAGATCAAGTACCAAATTCATTTGTTGAAAAGTTTGAAGAAAAGCCTCCATTTTCTCACGAAAATCAGGCATCGTATCTCTATCGATTTCACCTTTCACGGCTACTTTCTGAACTTTCTTTTCCGTGTCCGGATCATTAATAATTAATTCAACAGTTGGCATAGTTGGTGTCATCTTAACTTGGATTAAATTGTATGGAACGCATTAATAGATCCTGATGATTTAGAATCTCATTGATATTTTGAACTTCTTCATGCTCATTTACAAGTTCATATGCTCTGCGAAGCTTGAGAAGTTCGTTTTTGTCAAGATCTTCTAAATTCTTTTTGTTCGAATCTGCAAGTAAAGCGTTTATATATTCAGATACGCGTCGTCTAACTGAATTTTGAATTTGATCCGACATATTGGCAGGTAATGTATCTTGTATATGAATCGCATAAGCATTCAAAGGGCTATATTCATCCATGATTATATCAACAATCAATTGAATGCCATCGTTAAACCCCATTTTCGCTAAAGATAACGCCGCCACAAACTTCTCTTCTTCATCATCGACTTTAAGCGATTCTTTTAAACGGTTTTTTTCCTGAATGGCTTTGATTTCTCCAACTGCATAATATGCTTCAAGTCTTTCTCTTTTATCATTACTGAAAATCATACTTTTTAATGCCTCCATCAAACGTACGCGATATTTTTTAAATTTCCATAAAGCAATAATTGTATAAGCCCGAATTTTAGCGTTGGATGATTCGAGATAAGGAAACAGATAATGCGCTAAATTCACATCATCAAAATTACCGCAAACAGCAATACAATCAGCCTTCATTCGATCATCCTCCGTTTGCAAAAGTTTTAATAAAAACGGAACTATTTCATCTTTATTGATTTTGGTTAAAATTCTTATAATCAATGCTTTGATATCGTTATCCTCTTCGTGCGCAAAAAGTTGCTTCAAAGCATCATTAGCCCTGTAATTCGAAAACGGATACGACGATTTATGCTTACCGCTAAGCTCAAAACTATCAAGTGCCTTCAATGCCGCAGTTCTAATTTTTTGATTTTTACTATATAAACAATCAAGTATTTCCAAAATTGCTTCTTCAGCTCTCATGTGTCCCAATGTTTCAACAATTTTAATTCTTACTTCGTCATTAAGGTTTTTCTGTTGAAGTTTTCTCGTTAGTATTTCCACGCTACTTCTATGACCTTTTTGGCCTAAAATCTCTACTGCGTTTAATTGTACAGCCGGATTTTTCGAATGTAGAAGATTTTTAACGGATATGTGTGTATATTGAGATTCATTTTTTAATAAAACAAATAACATGACAGCCATTATTGTTATCATCAAAACAGTTACGGAAAAATTCAAGAAACCGCCCGTAAAGAAATATTCAAATATAAGAAGTAAAGCCATTCCAATCAATGTTCCGACCGGATGTACAAATCCTTCAAGAAATTCACGAACTTGTTCTCTAATTTTAGGCTCAATTGCGTAATAAGAAGTATGATAAGCATTTTTATGTATGATATTTGTCATCTCAAAATTAGTTTTAGCCAATACTGCCGATGCAAAGCCGAATCTAAACAATAAAGCTCCCAAACTTAACAAAGTGACAACCGGATGCAATAAAAGCGAAGAAATTATTCCCAATGAAGAAATAATCCTGCTGGCTACAAGCAACTGCATTCCAAGTGCGAATGAATGAAACAGTATTTGTAATGTACCAAGGCCATGTGTTAGCTCCTGTTCAACAAGCGCCCCTTTACCTCCAATATTCGCGAATACTGCACTTGTATACTGAAATTCAAGTAAATTGCTAAAAATCCATTGAGTCAAAACTACCAAAAAAAGAAGCTTTAAAAATGGTATTTTGCTCATATAGTTAAAATTCTTTTTTAAATTCTTTAAAGTTATCTTTCCGATTTTTTTCTTCTTTCTAAAATGAATAAACGGAAGTTTTTTAAGAATCTGTCTGTGAAAAAGAATTATCGGAACAATCATTACGATATTTAAAATTACCATATGCATTAAATAGATCGGAGCAATTGAAGATGCAAATAACGCAATAAATATACCTCCCGTCACACCGCCGATTGTTTCCGAAGATTCTATAATTGGAAATGTTCTCTCACTTTCAAGCGGTGAAAACATATCTTCGATAAAGGCGGAATTCAATATATATAATTGAGAAAAGAAGATTGACACTATCGGCAACGTGACAAAAATAAATCCCGCTTCACTTATTTTGTTTATCAGCATGGCTCCAAATAGCAATATAGCGGCAGCAAGAGCCGTTACCAGGATTATATTTTCCTTTCTGAATCTATTGATTAAATTCGCATATATAAAAGACCCGATAATTCTGAAAACGGCATGAATAATAAAGAAATAGGGGAGTGCGAGGATCCCGAAACGTGACACATACATGGAAATTAGAACTGTCCATGATATAACAAATGCCATTCTATAAAAAAACTGCAAAAGCCAGGAAATTGAAATTCGGGACCATTCGTCACGAGATATATTCATGACTTTATTAAGGATAATCCCAATGAATCCTCCATCTTTTTTTGTTTTTGTTTTAGTCGGCACGATCGACAGTTTACATTTGTTTATTTAGTGTTATTATACAATATTTTGACCTGCTTGTGAAGGTCGGAACTTCTAAAAAGACCACTGTTTTTGGGGAGGTTTTTTAAGAAATTGTATTAAAACAGGTCAAAATCGATTATTTATCAAAAGGAAAAATAGATGGGCTTCCCGGGTGCCCGGTTTCGTAAAAATTGTTGTATATATATTCCGCCCCAGGGCGGATTTGACTTAATGTCCCAAAATTGTCTTAACAAGAAGCTAAAAACTAGTTTTGCAATTCACATTTAGGCGCCCTTGACATATTTAAAAAACTGAAAAGTTTAAATGCGAATTCTTGGCTTAAATTAAAGGGGTCTCTCTATTATCTAATCCCGGGATGAAGATATATTGACCAAAGTTCGTCTATGACAAATTTGCCCCGTGACGGATTGGCGCCATGGGAAATCTCGACACTAGAACATTAAGCTAAGTTTTCAATGTCAACAAATTCGTTAAAGCAAAACCGTCCGTAGAGGTATAAGGAGGAGAAACCTCTGCCCGGACAGTTTTGCTATAATATTTTATCTATTTGATAATAAAAAAGTCAAACTGCTCCAGTCTACTTTTTACCGACCTAATTAAAAAGACCCCTGTTTTTCCGGGCGATGCCCGGAAAAGCGGCGTAATTCGCTTTAGGGGAGGTTTTTATGTTTTTTCACACGCGAGACGTGTTATAGACGAACTTTTACTAAAACAGCCTCCTCCCGGGAGGACGAACGTAAGAAAATTGCTTTGATTCAGGCCGAAAACTCGCATTTAAACCTTTCA
>JAJRYP010000017.1 GCA_024275695.1 Patescibacteria group bacterium
CTGGCATATCTGTTCAAGTATCCCTTGGTAATTTTAGGTTCAAACTCGGGAAGGCCGTTTAGGCGCTGCGTAAGTTCTTTCTCAGATAATTTGACTTCTATAATATGATTCGGAATATCGATATGAATAATGTCTCCGTTTAGAAGTGCTGCAATTGGTCCGTTTTCAGCCGCTTCCGGACTTACATGCCCGATATAGGCTCCGCGTGTACCTCCCGAGAAACGTCAGTCTGTTATTAACGCTACTTTTTTACCAAGGCCCATTCCTACGATATTTGCGGTTGGTGCCAGCATTTCCGGCATTCCCGGGCCACCTTTTGGTCCTTCGTATCTAACAACAACAACGAAGCCTTCTTTGACTTCACCGTTTAAAATCCCCCGGCAGGCTTCTTCTTGTGAATTGAAGATCACCGCAGGTCCCTCAAATTTCATCATTTCCGGATCTACTCCTCCGCTTTTGACGACAGATCCGAGAGGTGCGAGATTTCCAAATAAAAATGCCAAGCCTCCCGTTTTGCTATAAGGGTTATCCAATGTGCGGATTATTTCGGTGTTTTTTATTTCCGAATCCCGGATGTTTTCACCAAGCGTCTTGGATGTAACAGTTTTTCTATCAAGATTTAGAAGTCCTTTTTTTGATAACTCTTTTAAGATGGCTGAAATACCTCCGGCATTGAGCACGTCTTCAATATGAATGTCAGGGGCGGAAGGGCTAACTTTACATATATACGGAGTTTTATCGGCAAGTTCGTTTATACGTTTGATATCGTAATCTAAACCGGCTTCGTTCGCAATGGCCAGCGTATGAAGTACGGTATTTGTTGAACCGCCCATTGCCATATCAAGAATAAACGCATTGTCGATTGCGTCATGAGTTACAATGTCGCGAGGTTTTAAATTTTCTTTAACAAGTTTAACGATTTGTGTGCCCGCTTTTCTTGCAAGTTTTTTTCGTTTTTCGCTTATCGCAAGATAAGTCCCGTTGCCCGGAAGCCCTAATCCAAGCGCTTCCGTTAGGCAATTCATTGAATTTGCCGTAAACATCCCCGCGCAAGAACCGCATCCGGGGCATGCACTTTTTTCGACTTTTTTTAATTCTTCATCTGACATTTTGTTTGCTTTGTATTTTCCCACGCTCTCAAACGCGGTTACAAGATCAATAGATTTTTCGTTAAGTTTACCGGCCTTCATTGGGCCGCCGGAAAGCATAATAGTTGGGATGTTTGTACGAACTGCGGCCATTATCATTCCGGGAACAATTTTGTCGCAGCTTGCTATACAAACCATTCCATCCAATCTGTGCGCTTCAACTACAGTTTCAACCGAGTCGCAAATAAGCTCGCGTGACGGAAGAGAGTAACGCATTCCGAGATGTCCCATCGCAATTCCATCATCAACACCAATTGTATTGAACTCAAAAGGGACTCCGCCCGCTTGTCGAATTGCTTTTTTTACTATTTCTCCTATTTTGTTTAGATGAATATGACCGGGAACAATATCGATATAGGAATTCGCAATACCGATAAAAGGTTTGTCAAAGTCGCCGTTTTTTAAACCACATGCACGCAAAAGACTTCTATGAGGAGTTCGTTCGAATCCTTTTTTGATTTCATCGGAACGCATATTTAAAAATGATCAATAATAAGTTGATCAAATAATCGCATATTTAAACGTTTGCGTAAATTCGTTTTCCTCTGTTGTCTCGATATAAATTGTGGTGCCATCCTTCGCGATAGTAGGTTTGTCCCAGGAAGAAGCTGGTTAGCAGTTTTTCGTCGAGATATCTTCTCATACCGATTGCTTTACGATCATTTCGACTCAAATTTTCTATTGTCAAGATGTAGTACGATTTCATTACTCTTAAATATTCTTTTAGTTTTTCTTCTCTTAATTCCGGACTCAATCTTGCTATTTGACGAATATGACTCGCGCGCAGCCATAAATTTATTTTTGAGCGTCTCATTTTTTTATTGATAGAACGAGAGGTTAATTTTTTTTCAGCAGTTTGTTTAATTATTTCGGCAAGTAATTTAAATTGATATTTATTCATTTGTTCCAATTCTGCTTTTCGTTTGTCTTCATCAAGTAAAGCCAAATCATATACTGTGCGTGGTCTTATATAAAATCTTCTTTTATCATATTTTATCCATCTACCCCTGAATTTAAATTTAAAACCTGTAAGCTTGCGTCCGTTTTCAGTTATGATTATGTCTTGAGCGCCTCCTGTGTTGTGAGGCGATGTTCCTCCTTTGGCAACCCATTTGCTGTTTTCAGCAGCCGTAACTTTGTGAAGTCTTTCATATGACCATGTTGGATGTTTTTTTTGAAAAGCCGTGAATCTTCTTCCGTAGCCAATATTCCACAATCTTGCTTGTTTGGCCGCATCTCTGTATCCGGATCCGAGATAAAATGTATATTTGATTCCGGTTTTTTTCGAAAGTAGTTGTAAATATCTTTTATACATACCGTGACATAAAGCTACCGGTGCTCTTAATTTTTGTCCTTCGCTTCCGGGGAATTCAACCAAAGAATCGTGTGGATGGCGTTTTAGCCTTTTTCTCATTGCAATAAGTTTTGCCATACTGTTTATTTTTTTGATTTCATTCCATCGTCTAAGGAACTCCGCTTTTATCATCGGCTTATCGGCATATTCTCCCGTGGATGGGAGTTTGGGTTTTTTTACAGGTGAATTGTCTAAAGCAAGTTCTCTTCTTGGTGCTTTTACATACCCTCTTGTGCGTATACTTCTAATGCCGCCTTTCCTTGTTAGTCTTTTTAAAGTTCTTACATTAGATTTGTTTGAAAATCCTTTTCGAGTTGTATTTAACATATTGTCCCAATCAGTTTCCGTTGGAAGCCCTTTTTCTTTAAGTTCCGCTTTTGTTAAAATTTTTACAGGAGTGATTATCGCCCAATAGATTGCGGCGTACTTTTTTGAATCTTCCCAATAGAAATGTCCGTCAGCGCCTCTTATGGCATATCCGCTTCTGCCTTTGCCTTTTTCAAGATTTTTTACGTATATTTTTGTTATTCCGGGTTGCCTCGCCGTTAACGCCTTAAGTCCAAGTCTTTTATAAGCCGCTTCACATAAATGCAAATTTATCTCGGTCGGTTTGCCAAGTTCAAGTTTACTTCCGAACTTCATATCCCTGTAAATGTCCAGCTTGTCTTTTCTGAATATTGATTTACCGAATAATTTAGTTAATACTCCGGGTTGCTTTTTTAATGCCCGAATTAATTGTTCGGCAGATAATTCATTTATTATTCTCTTGATGGATTTATCTGTGGCATTTTCTTTTATTGAGATTCCGAATGCTTTTTTGAATTTTTCTCTTTCGAGATCGGTGAATCGATATTCCCAATCGTTTTCTTTTGTACCTGACGGATGACTGATTTCACCTTTTAGTCTTTTACGATGGAGTTTCATTCGTGCTTTTGTAACAGCCTCTGCCCCCTTTTTTCTGGTAGCCCGAGTTGTGTGATCCACAGTCTTTTTTAAAAGTGGAACTTTTTTTACAAATTCGATAATTTCACCGATAAAACCCATTTTTTTGTTTTTATATCTAAATATTATATCAAAAAATTGACAAAAAAGCACTTCCTTTTACAGCTTTTGATTGTAGGTCTTCCATAAAAAGCGCTTTTATGCTATAATAATCTGAAATAAAATAAAATAAATGGCCAAAAATAACGGAGCACATCATAGTTTTTTGAAAGTATCAATGCTTGTGATTTTTACTATATTGCAGGCTGTCCCTGTTTATGCACAAGAAATTATCGTTAATACCGATATAGATTTTCAGGAAAATAATTTGATTCTTGATGCTGACGATTCCGGTTCCGACATTATTTTACAATTTGGTACAACTTTGAATAAGTATTTAAAGTGGGATAACACAAATTCTTATTTTTCTTTTAATGCTGATATAAATTTGGAAGGGAACGAGATCCGGAATTTCAATATAGAGAATTTGGCC
>JAJRYP010000125.1 GCA_024275695.1 Patescibacteria group bacterium
CGTATTTACCGGAACCGCAAGCACACACTTTTTGCATCGGGGCACCGCAATGTTCGCCCGCTTCCCCGGACGTATGCCCGCAACTTGCACATTTATACATATGGAAGTTGATTATTAAGTACTAAAGACGATTATATGCAAAATCGCACTTTCATTCAAGTTTATTCAGGCTTCCACGCTTGAATGTATCCACGGTTAATCAGTTTATTAAACTGCCGAGTCATAATAGCTTCAACAACGAGTCGGATATTAAGCGCTTCAACCAAAACATCCGGCTCTTCAACAATTACTCCTTCAAATCTTCCACATACTTTATCTCTAACATCTTTAAGAAGCAACAATATAACGTCATTAAATTCACCAAGATAAGCACTAACTTCACAATCAAAGGCAGCTTTAATCTTTTCTTGCAATTCATTTCTCAAAATTGCAGTTTCATTTTGGCTCGACGGAAGTATTTCGGTAGTTTGATCGCAGAAAGGTTTATCGGGAATTGCGGTATCTTTGAAAACCGCGTTTGCCAATTGTTCCGTAGTCAATTCGTGAATTCGTTTATCAACAGGGATGCCTTCTTGCCCGCCGCTGTCACGATCACCGATATTGTTAACACATCTCCCTTCCTCTCCCATCGGTTCTACGGGAACAGCGGTTTGCATTTCCGCGATTAAGCTCTCTTTTTCCCCGAGAGCATATTCGCCTGTAACAGCTTCCAATTTTAATACAGGAGGCCCGCCTATTGGATATGGCTCCGTTGTTTCCACGTCCTTTCCATATCTTCCCGATTCCGACATATTCAAAAAATTATTAATATTTTTTTAGACCGACGCCCCTTCAACGGGATTCATTTCAACTTGGAAATTCTCAACTGTTGAAGCTTTTTCCAAAATTGTTTGCAAATCAACAACACCCATATTCTCAATTTGATCTCGACCGTTATCTTTACAATCATACAAAGCTTCATCAGCTATTTTGGTCATTCCTTTTAATAATTCCAATGGATCCCCGCACTTATCTTTTGTTACCTTAACAGTTACCACCCCTATACTGATTGTTTGCTTTATGGCGGGATAATCGTTAAACTCCAGGCTTCTAACATCATCGACCAATTCATTACATAGTCTTGCCACTTCTTCATTTGAAGTGAACACAATCGCTCCGGCCAATTCATCTCCACCATATCGAGTTAACTTGTCCGCGTGTTTACGTTTAAACTTTGAACGAAAAGCCAAGGAAACACTTCTTAATACTTCATCCCCCGCATCATGCCCGTAAGTGTCATTAACATGTTTGAATTTGTCCAAATCCACAAGAATGACAGACAGCCATTTTGGCTCCGTATTTGGCGCTCTTCTTAATAAATCCATCACTTGAGGAAAAGCTTCCAATATAAAATACCTCCTTACGGAGAGACCCGTTACTTGATCTTCAATATATGTGTTAACCCTTTCTTCCAGTGCGCCGATTCTTTCTTGCAAACTATCAATGACAGCGTTAAGCATAATATTGGTTTCCGCCAATGCCGCACGTTCGGCGCTCATTTTTGCAAGCAAATGTAATTGATCTTCACGAGGCAATTCAAAAAAGTTTTGCATTTGTTCAACATCATGCAGTGCTCTGCCTCTTATGGCATCAATATCAATCACGGAAGGATCAACGTGCTCTGAAATTTCGATGACAGCTTTTTTTAATACCAATTCAAGATTTTCTCTCGTGGAAGTTTCCGCGGTTTCTTGCAGAGCTCCATCTGCGCTAACCATACCTAATAAAATTACGGATTATCAGTTTCAATATGTAATCAAGTTGAATATCTTTTGTCAATTTATTTTAAGAAGTTTGCCTCAATAAATATCGAACATCTTTCTCAACTTTTTCTACACTATCTTTAATATCTTCAGCCGCGGCCAATTGCCCGGATGACTCTTCCAGTAACGTCATGACATCTTTCGGAACGCCTTCCGTATCCGGAATTGATTTTTCACTTTCAGCCATGGTGAATGTATTAA
>JAJRYP010000126.1 GCA_024275695.1 Patescibacteria group bacterium
AAAATCGCTGCACGGTTGCCCATAACCTCATCGGAAGACAATTCGGCAATAAGGGTTTTAACTATTTCACTTGAGGGTTGAATAGTAGCTACTTGTTCCACTTTTCTTTTACTCATATAGTAAACTTACAATTCTTGACAAGAAGCTAAATCAATTTAGTAGTCTTGGCAAGTGGATTTTGGTTTTGTATTCAATTTTTTACTGTTAAATCAACAAGTCTAATATGGAACGCCCTCAATACGATGCTAATGCTAAATCAGCAGAAAAGCATTGTAAAATCCAGGTCTATCATATGATTGGACTCGAGAGACAGAATACCACCGATCCGTAATATTATAAATGGACTCAATGGATATTTGCACGATCGTACAAGAGAGGATTGGCTTACATGGATGATATAGAAGTCAACTGGTGTCCACAACTTGGTACTGTTTTGGCAAATGAGGAAGTACTAGATAGTGTTTCGGAGTGCGAAGGATACCCCGTTGAAAGAAGAGTTATGAAACAATGGGTATTACGCATAACGGAATACGTCTGAAAATCCATTAGCCGTCTTACATCTCTTGTATGCAATGTTTTGGCAAGAACAGATCACATGATACGCAATCCGTTCTATTACGGAGTTTTCAATCATAAAGGAGAGCTTTACCGGGGAAGCCATGAGCCAATTATCTCTAATAAGCTCTTTGATAAGGTGCAGCGGATAGTAGAGCGTAGAGGTAAGCCACGAAAGGCAAAAGAAATTTTGGCTTTTGCTTTTCGTGAAATCTTTACATGTAGTGAGTGCGGCCGTGCAATAACGGCGGACAAGAAAGTAAAACTGTCCGGCCGCGTAGCGGATACTGAAAATTTAGAAGAGAAGCGAAGCTTCTTGCAAAAAATCGGCTATAAACCACAATGGTATACTACTTATTTTACCATTGTGGTTTATTCCGCGCTCCGCGCGGCGAACTTCCATATCATCGACCAAAAAGCCGCAGTGGAGTTGGGTTTTCCGTGGGTTTGGGCGGCCAAAAAACAAGATTTTTCCGTTTGGAGCGGGCAACGGGGATCGAACCCGTATCATCAGCTTGGAAGGCTGAGGTAATAGCCATTATACCATGCCCGCGCGCTCGAAAATGAATTCGTATTTAAAAGGCAAAGAGAATTATAACGAATCCGTGAAAAATTTCAAATCAATTTTTACAAATGTTGTACCGGTATAAAATTTTTACTCCGGCAATTCAAAAATATCTCCCGGAGCAGGCATTTCAACATTTTTATAGCCATTTTCCGCAAGCACATCTTTAAATTTAAAACCTTGATCTTTTTCTCCATGCACAAGGAATATCTTCTTTAATCCATCAACGCGACTGATGTAATCAAGCAAGTCACTTCTGTCCGCGTGTGCTGAAAACGCGTTAATACGATTTACTTCCGCTCGCAGCCTATATTCTTCTCCAAATATTTTAACGATTTTATTTTTATCGACAATTCTGCGACCAAGGGTGTGCTGCGCCTGATATCCAACAATAAGAATACTGTTTTTAGGGTCTTCTATATTATTCTTCAGATGATGCAAAATTCGTCCAAATTCACACATTCCCGAAGCCGAGATAATAATGCAAGGCCCCTGATAATGATTAAGCGCCTTTGAATCCGCAACGTCGGTTATATATTTCAACCGTCCAAAACCGAACGGATTTAAACGGTTGTCTATAAATTCTTTATAAGTTGCTTTATCAAAACATTCAGGATGATTCGCAAATACTTCGGTTACATTTCCAGAAAGCGGACTATCAACGAAAATCGGTAGATCCGGAATTTTTTCATTTTTTACCGCAAGGTTTAGTCTGTAAATAATTTCCTGTGTTCGTCCGACCGAAAAAGCCGGAATTATTAACTTTCCGCCTTTTTTATATGTTTTATTCGTGAATTCAATGAGCTGATTATCTGCGTCTGTAATTGATTCATGAAGCCTGTCACCATACGTGCATTCTGTAATAAAGTATTCTGTTTTCGGAATAATTCGCGGATCTCTTAAAAGCGGAATATTTTTTCGTCCAAGATCTCCGGTAAAACCAATGGTAAATCTTTTGTCGAGTTCTTTGTCATGAATTACAAGATGAATCAAAGCGGAACCCAGGATATGACCTGCGTCGTAAAAACATGCCGCAAGAGCGTTTTCAACCACAAAAGTTCGATCGTATCCAACCCCATGAAATTGATTTAGCGCCTGTTGCGCATCTTCCAAAGTATAAAGAGGTTCAATCGGCTCTTCTCCTTTTTTAAGTTTCTTCCTATTATAATATTCGGCATCCTTTTCCTGAATGTATGCACTATCGGCAAGCATGTGATTGCAAAGATCACGAGTCGCGTGAGTAGAATAAACAGGTCCTTTGAAACCACGTTTCACCAGAAGCGGCAAAAGCCCACTGTGATCAATATGTGCGTGAGAAAGAATAACCGCGTCTATTTCTTCGGGATTAAAAGGAAAATTCATATTTTTCTCTTTTGAGATTTTACGTCGACCCTGAAACATCCCGCAATCCAAAAGAATCTTCTTTCCGTTAACGTGAAGAAGATGTTTTGATCCGGTTACTTCTTGGGCGGCTCCGACAAATTCAAGTTTCATATGTAAAGAAATTTATATTTTAGATAAGTCCCCTTGTCGTCGTGCTCCGCTACAACTTTTATTTATTTTACCATATCTAACATAAGATGTACATTGGTGGTTAGTAAATACACCTGATAACCACACAGTAAGTCGAAGCTTTTAATCCCCGGGGATGGTAAACCTACCGTACAATAATAATTTGTTTCGACAACTACAACCTGGGCTGAGATTTCTCGATAATGATTTTACCTGATTTTATAGCATTTGTTAGCGCCTCATTATAATTTCCCCATGCTACAAATTTATCAAAAAATGCTGCCTTTTCTTGCACGTTCATTAAAATTGGCCGGCTGTTTGGAATTGCATACGGATACAAATAAATCACCGTCCGTTCTTTTTCCAAAACAGCTCCTATTGCAAGGCCTTCTTGTGTATCTTGCGAGAAATATTGATCGAATACAAAATTCCCAAGGGAGTAAAAAACAGGAACATCCTTATAAATTTCCATTGTCTGAACAACGTGCGGATGGTGACCGATTATTAAATCAGCACCGGCATCAACAAACGTATGCGCAAGCTCGACTTTTCGACTTGTTGGCGTGTGCTTATATTCAATCCCCCAATGAATTGAAATAATAACGTAATCGTTTTCCGCTTTTAACTGCCGAATATATGAAGCCGCCGAGTCCGCGTCTATTTTAAAAATTGTATCATCATAGCCGAGGAAAGCCACTTTCGATCCTGAAATTTCCGAAATATGAACGTTTTCCTCATGAGTGTTTTTTGGATGACCAAAATACGAAACACCTCCCGCATCGAGAAATTTCTTAGTATCGTCACGCCCTCCCCAACCTTGATCAAGCGCGTGATTATTAGCAATGCTCACAATCGTAATTCCGGCATCCTTTATTACCCGAACAACATCGGGCTTGAATCTGAATGAAATCGATTTACTTGTTACAACCGGAAATTCTTTAATCGGACCTTCAAAATTGGCAAACACATAATCGGTTCCCCCAATGTCAGCAGCAATTTTTTCAAAAGGATAATTTAACCCGTGCTTATCCATTAACGAACGTACCGCACGGCCCAGCATTACGTCGCCAAAGCCAAGAATGGTTACGCGTTCCATCTTCTCGGGCGCATCTTCCTTAGTATAAAAAGTGTATAAATCGTTCATATACGGTCTCTTTGCTTGACTGAAATGGAAGTAATAAAGCGCTGATTTTATCGCGAGCGGACTCGAAATTTTAAGTTTTTTGAGCGCGGAAATATCAAAATTATAAAACGCCCTTTCCGTAGTCACGTCTTGCAATTCTTTTAAATATGGATCTTTGACATTCGAAAATTCAGTTAATCCCAGCACAAAAACTTTCCTCGATGAATCCGCAACTGCTCCTTTAAGGAGCCTTGAAAATCTGTATGCGTCAATCGATCCGGCCTCTTTGGTAAAAAATACAGATACTATCCGCGCATCAGGGAAACTGTATTTGATACGATCAACAAGAGAGCAAATTTCATCGTGATCATCAAATAAATCGTTATTTACAGATACGTACTTGGCCTCCGTAATTGTATCAATAAACTTATTATCGTAATCAAGCCGGCCGTTTTGAACAACAAGCGGTGTCGACTCCGAAGATACGTCTGTTTGAGCAAGAATTACAAACGTTTCCGGTTTCTCAATCTGTTTTATCTTTTCAAAATAATCAATTATGTCACTTTGACGATCAGGTGAATTCGGGACTATTCCTCCAATGACTTTTTGGTTTATGGGAGCCGCTTGGGAAGTACGCAAAACATCAACCTTCATATCGTTCATATACGAACCAAATCCAAAAAGAATAATCAGCAAAACTATGGCGAGGGCATAGATTCCATATTTCAGATCAAACCTTTTCATAAATGTTTTTTACTATCCGTTTGCATTTTAGTGGATCATGAGATCGTGGACGCAATAATTCACATCCACAACAATATCACTGACGCAACAAATTTATAATCTTGGATGCCTCAGCCCTGGTAATGGGATCGTCAGGATAAAAATTTCCATCTTCACGACCTGAGACAATGAAATCCAAATACGCCTGATTTATATACGAAATCGCCCAGTGCCCTATCGTATCCTCAAACGCCCATTCATCGCCGGTATCCGGTATTTCCACCCCAAACGCAAGCATTGCGATTTTTAATGCTTCGGCCCTTGTAACATTTTGAGCCGGTGCAAAAGTAGTTTCATCATATCCATCAACTATTCCCTGTTTCCATGCCGCATATACCCAATCTATTTGCCATCCGTCCAAATCGTTAAACAGAAAGTTTTGATCGTTCGGTGTCATCGAAGCGATTCCCGCAGCCGATAGCGACATTTTTGTCAATTCAGCTCGGTTAATATTATCATCCGGGTGAAATCCACCATCGTCATATCCTTTTACAACCCCGGCCTTAAAAAGATCAATAATATAAGTTTCCGCCCAATGGCCGGCTATGTCGTTAAAGATCTCCTTCGGTTCGTCTTTCGGAGCTAAATCGGGATCGTCGTTACATCCGACCGTTTCGTTCCAATATAATCCTTCACCGCAAAAACAGCTTAAACTATCACTATCCACAAGTACTCCACCTGTTTCTATGCAAAGTTCATCCAAAATTTTATCCTCCGTACATCCAACCGTGTTGCTCCATTCAGCGCCAACCGGACATGAGCAACTTTCATTTAAAATTCCGCCCGTACCGGTACAAAGCTTTTCATTCCAATAATTTACGTCGTATTTCGGGATTTCTCTTTTGTCAGCCGGACCTGTGACAGTTAAGTAAACATATGAAGCCGGCTGATACGACCACAATTCATTTTCGTAATCGTTAATATATCCGTGCAACAAATATTCTCCGGGAGGCAGAATCGGATATTGATCTTCATTCGGGTCAAAAGTCCTGGTCCAAATTGCTTTTCTTGAATCGGGGATTGTTATCTCGGTTGATGCCGGATCGCAATTTCTGGGATTTAACAAACGATTATAAACAGGCAATGTATAGCTTGCCGTATCGGCGCTGTACGCATGTATTGTAAAGCTCATCTGGCAGCCTGTATCAAAATAGAGCGGAATATCGAAACCCGTTGTGTTTTCCGCTTCCAAAATTACTTGAATCGTATCACCGTATTCATACAAAGCTTTATCCGTTTTCACCGAAATCGCAAGATTCGAAGCTGCGTATGCGGAAGCCGTAAATACAAAAAAGATCACCATAGATCCCGTTAATCTATAAATATTCATATTAAAAATGTTATTTCCAGTACGGTAATTTTACCAAAAAAGTGACATTTGGAAAGGGGCAGTGTTGTTTAATAAAACAAAAATCACACATCTGCAAGCTACATTTTACGTGAATTTAGATTAATAATGATACTTTTTCCCCTCCAAAATCGTGCATCCTCTATAAATTTGTTCAAGCAATATCACTCTTATCATTTGATGCGTGAATGTCATCCTGGAAAATGAAAGCTTTAAGTTGGCACGTTTAAGCACTTTATCACTCAATCCGTAAGGGCCGCCAATTATAAAAATCATCTTTTCCGATTCTTTTAAAAAAGAGGCAAATTCCTCGGAACTGTAGGATTTCCCTACGATTTCGAGTGCAACAACAAAGGAATCGTCGCGTATTTTTTTCATTATTGATTCGCCCTCTCTCTCCATTGCTTTCTTTCTATCGTCGCCTTTTTTATCTTCCTCAATGGTTTCAACATTAATTTTCGCGTAACGAGATAAGCGCTTTAAATACTCCTTTTCCGCTTCTTTAAAATAGAAATCTTTAGTTTTCCCGACCTGAATAATGTTTATGTGGAGCATTGTTTTAATTTGGTGTAATATTTATTTGCGCATATTGCGCCTAAACTTTATGATGGTGTTCGCTTCGCTCACGATTGCGCTTCGCCTTAGCTTAGCGAGACACTCCGCTTTGCTTCGTGTCTATTGTAGCTTAAATTTATGCAGCTTAAAAAGGGAGAAGAAATTTCGCTTTCCATAGAAAAATTGGCGTACGGAGGAGCAGGCGTCGGATATCTCCAAATTGATGACAAAAAACTTGTTGTTTTTGTTGAAGGCGCGCTTCCGCAAGATGAAGTTACTGCCAAACTCAGAAAAATTAAGCCGAATTATATTGAAGCTGAACTTGAAAAAGTTACAAAAAAGTCTCCGTTAAGGGTAAAACCGCGCTGTCCTCATTTTGACGTATGTGGCGGATGTTCTTTGCAAACTCTTCCATATGAAGAGCAATTACTCTCTAAAGAACTTCAAGTTAAAGAATCACTTGAGCATATCGGAGGATTTGTTAATCCTCATATTGAAAAAATTATCGGGTGTAAGGATCCGTGGTTTTACAGGAATAAAATGGAATTCAGTTTCGGAACCAAAAATATTGATGATGACCTGGTTACCGTCGGCCTCCATCCGAAACATAGACGGTATGATGTTTTTCAAGTTAAAACCTGTTTTCTTGAAACCAATGATATTGGAAATTTAATGACCGCCGTTCAGAAATTCTGTCGAGAGCACAACTTAACACCTTATCATTTCAAATCAAATACAGGCTTACTTAGATCGATAACTGTTCGCGAAGGGAAAAGAACCGGAAAACGTTTAGTGAATCTTTTGACTTAGGGCGAGCCGTTCGAACATGCTTCCAAGTTCGTAAAAATGTTAACCGAGGAAGCTGAACAAAATGGTTTTAAAAAGGCAACTTCCGTTTATTTAACTCAACAAGTTGCTCGAAAAGGCAGGCGAACCGAATTTAAACAAACATTGCTACATGGAGAAAAACCGCTTTTGGAAACAATGATTCTTGAGGATGGATCGAAACTGGATTTTGAAATCTTGCCAATGGCATTTTTCCAACCAAACACGCTTCAGGCGGAAATTTTATATGAGACGGCTTTGCAACTTGGAGATATTTCAAAAAAAGATATTGTATTTGATCTCTTTTGCGGGACAGGGACAATCGGACTTTTTTGCGCGCATAAAGCAAAACGGGTTTTTGGAGTAGATCTTAACAAAAACGCTATCGAAAACGCACGAAACAATGCTAAAACGAACAATATTAAGAATATTGAATTTGCTGTCGGCGATACGCTTAAAACAGTTTCCGGAAGAGCTGAAAAACCGGACATTGTTATTGTAGATCCCCCCCGCGCCGGGCTTGGAGAAAAGCTTTGCGAATATTTACTGAAAATTAAAGCTCCGCGAATGGTTTACGTTTCATGTAACCCAACAACACTTGCCAGAGATCTCAAACAATTATGTAAAGAAGCCTACACATTGGAAACAGTGCAACCTGTAGATATGTTTCCGCATACTTATCATATTGAAAGCGTGTGTAAGCTCGTTTATAATCACTGAGGTTTATTAACTAACCGTTTAAACATGAAAAAGAAAATATCATTTCTTATCGCATTAATGACATGCGCTATTTTTGCAAGCCTGTTGGTTCCATCCGCATTTGCTGTCGAATTCAAAGCGGACGGAGAAGTTTTCATTTCGGAACCTCTCTTAGATGACACATATATTGCCGGCGGAATAATTACAATTGATGAAGACATAACGGGGGATCTTTATATCGGTGGCAAAACAATCACAATAAATGGAAATATTGAAGGAGATCTTGTTGTTGTTGGTGAAGAAATCACCGTTAATGGAGATGTAAGCGACGACTTGCGTGCTTTGGGAGGGACAATTTCCATTACCGGAAATATTGGAGATGATTTAATTGCAACCGGGGGTAGGCTGGATGTTGGATCTAGCACCCTTATTGGAGGAAGTTTAATTGTTGGAAACGGTTACGCGAATATTATGGGAACAATTAATGAAGATATCCGAGGTGGTGGTGGACGAATTACGCTTGGAGGAGTTGTTTACAGAGATGTTTTACTTGAGATTCAAGAAACATTAATGCTAACGTCTACGGCAAAAATTAACGGAAATCTTGTTTATACCGGTTTGCGCGAAGCTAAACTTGATAACGATCAGGTTGCAGGTTATATCGAATTCAACAAACAGGCTGTTGAAGATAAAAGTTTTGGAAAACAGATTGGTGATTTTTTTACTAAGTGGCATCTTATCTTTCTTTTCTTAAAATATTTATCTATTCTTCTGCTTACTATAATTATTGTTTCACTTTCTCCGGCATGCCTTATGCGAGGATCTAAAATCGCAACGGAGCATCCATGGAGAAGCCTTGGACTTGGTTTTGTAATAGCAATTTGCGCAGTCGCCGCAACTATCATTCTAATGATGACTATGATTGGTATTCCAATTGCCGCGATGGTTGTTGCTATTCTTGTTATTTCGATGTACGTCGCAAAAGTTTTTGCCGGAACATTTATTGGAAGTCTTCTTATCAAACCTAAGAAGATGACTAAATGGAAACTGTTCGGAATAACCGCACTCGGACTGTTTATTCTTTTGGTGATTGATATAGTTCCGTTTATAGGATGGCTTGCTTCCGTAGTTGTTCTATTTATTGCGTTCGGCGCACTTTGGACACACAAAAAAGAGCTTTACGATAAGTTGGGATTGCAAAAGCTTTAAGATTTGCGATTCTTAATCCATTCACGCGCATCTTTCTTTGTTTTTAATTCTCCGGAAAGCTGTTTTTCTTCCAGTTCTTCGACGACTTTACCGACCTCTTCTCCAGGTGGCAAATTCAAAATCTTCATAATTTCATCTCCATCCAAGAGAGGCTTTGGCTTACGAGGCATTTCTTTCATTAGCTTTCTATAACGACTCATTATCTGATTATAAGCGGACAGATCGGTTGGAATAATCCCTTTTGCATCGGCTTCAAATGCCTGCATCAAATTCAAAAAATTCTCTTTTAAAAACCATTTCCTTGCCTGACCATCTGTCATTTCAAGCAAAGGAACAACCATCATGTGATGTTTGACAAGCCACTTAATTTCTTCTCTGTCTTTCTTTGGAAATTTCAATCGTGTAAATATATCATGAACAATTTCCGCGCCACGCTCCACATGTCCATTATATCGAATTCGCTCTTTGAGCTGGAATGTATCGGGTTTGCCGATATCATGTAAAAGAACCGCCCATTTAACATCACGAGACGCATGCGCATCACATTTTTTCAAAGCTTTCAAGCTATGATCCCAAACATCGCCTTCTTGATGAAATTCTCTGGGCTGAGGAACCCCTCTCATTGCTTCCATTTCCGGAATGATATACTCCAAAATTCCAATTTCACTTAAATCTTCAAAAGCTTGAGCGGGATTCGGACATTCTATCATTTTGTTTAATTCATCGCCGATTCTTTCCGCGCTCACTTTACTTGCAAGACGAGCATGTTTCTCCAAAGCTTCATATGTATCCGGATGATATTGGAAATCAAATTGATTCTTAAAACGAACAGCTCTCAAAATTCTTAAATGATCTTCCAAAATACGTTTATGAGGATCACCAATAAAACGAATAAGCCTCGCGTCCAAATCTTTTTGTCCGTCAACACAATCAATTATTTCATCTTTGAGCGGATCGTAAAACATTCCGTTAATTGTAAAATCACGACGTTTTGCGTCTTCACCGGCATCTGTAAAACAAATTTTATCGGGACGACGACCGTCCGTGTAATTTTGATCGGCCCTGAAAGTCGCAACTTCAAAAGCGTGCCCGGCTTCAATTACCAAAATTACCCCGAATTCTTTTCCAACGGGTTTGGTGTTATCGAGCAATTTCTCAACTTCATCGGGCTTGGCACTCGTGACGATATCGTAATCTTTTGGTTTATGTCCCAAAAGGATATCTCTAACACAACCACCGGCCCAATAAGCGTCATAGCCGGCTTTTTTTAATTTTTCAATTATGCGAACGGATGTGGGCTTCACATTGATTACTAATTACTAATTGCTAATAAAGGACTTTGTTAATTATACTACAGGTATGAATATCCTTGGAATAGAAACTTCGTGCGATGAAACTGCGGCAGCTGTTGTTCAAAGCGGAACAACAATGCTTTCCAGTGTTATTGCTTCACAAACAGATCTACATAAAGAAACCGGCGGCGTTGTTCCGGAGGTCGCCGCGCGCGAGCATATTTTAAAAATTATTCCCGTTATAGAAAAAGCATTAAAAGAGGCAAATTTAAAATGGGATGAAATCAATGCGATTGCCGCTGTCCCCGGCCCCGGTTTAATCAGCGCTTTAATTACGGGAACGCTCACGGCTTCAACATTGGCTTTGATAAAGGACAAACCTCTTATTCCGGTTCATCATATCCTTGCGCATATTTATGGAAACTGGCTCGATCGAAATAATTCAACCAAGTTCCCGATCCTCGTTTTAACCGTTTCCGGAGGTCATAACGATCTTGTTTTAATGAAGGATCATGGTGACTTTGAACTTCTTGGCGCGACACGAGATGATGCGGCAGGCGAAGCATTCGATAAAGTTGCCAAACTTCTCGGACTCGGATATCCGGGCGGTCCCGTTATTCAAAAAACCGCCGAAAAAGGAAATCCCGACGCGTTTGATTTTCCTATAGCAAATCTTGAAAAAAACAGTTTGGACTTTAGCTTTTCCGGACTTAAAACAGCGGTTTTATATGAGATCCAAAAAGGATATGGAAGAGAATTTACTCCCTCGACTCTTGATCCTGTTTTTGTTGCTAACGTTGCCGCCTCTTTCCAAAAAACAGTCGCAAAAACACTGGTTCAAAAAATTGTTATAGCAGTTAAAAAATATCAACCAAAAGAGATTCATATCGCGGGTGGTGTTTCGGCTAATTCATATTTGCGAGAATATGCGAAAAGTGAACTTTTTAAATTTGACCTCCCTTTAAAGTACCCGAGAAATATCACTTACTGCACGGATAATGCCGCAATGGTTGCATCGTGCGGTTATTTTATGTATCAAAAGGATCCGGAAAAATATTTAAAATGGGAGAATATTCAGCCAAACGCGGATTTTAATTTTTGACTTCCCCGGTTTTTTAAGTAGAATTTACATCACGTAGAGTTAAGGCATTTTCTATGGAGTTCGCCCTGGGCGGGCTCACGCTAACGCTCGCGATAAGTTTTCGCTCGCGGGAGACTCACTAACGCTCGTCTCTGATGATCAAAAAAACATTCGTATTTCTGGTTTTTCTTGCAATTGGAATTGCCCTTTTCGTATCCATTCTTGTAGAAACCGGTTTTGAAGCGATAGCTGATTCATTAATAAAATTCTCTTTGGTGAATTTTATTTTTCTACTACTTGTTTCGTTGGTAAATTTCGGACTTTTTACGTGGAGATGGGGAATGATTATCAAACTTCATCTAAAAAAAGAAAATGTAAAAGGTCCGTCATTCTTCAGGCTTTTCCTGCACAGGATGTCTGCGTATGCCGTAAGTTACTTAACTCCGACGGCAACAAGCGGAGGCGAACCTGTTCGCATATTCTTTCTTCAGGAAGATAAAATCGACACAAAAACCGCTGTTTCAACAATAGTAATAGATAAGGTTTTTGAATATACGGCACTTATTTTGTTTATCTTTTCGGGTGTACTGGTCGCGATTATTGAAGGATCAATTTTTTCCGGGAAAGTGGAAATAATGCTTGGCGGAGGACTAATCCTCTTTGGGAGTCTTATTTTCTGGTTTTATTATTCAACAATTAAACATATTGGTTTTTTCAGTTCCGTATTCAGATTTTTTCATCTAAATAAAATTAAAAGATTAAAAAGATTTGAAGAAGGCATCATTAAAATTGAAAAAAAAATAGCACATTTTTATATAAACCATATTCCAAGTTTCATATTCATGATGTTTTTGTCCTTTCTGATGGTGTTTTTCATGGTTTTCGAACATTATATCATTGCATTTTTCATGGGTGTTAAGCTAACTTTTTTCCAATCGTTTCTGTCAGCGACAATTCCCGGAATTTCTTATATGCTTCCCATTCCGGGTGCTCTTGGCGCGCTTGAGACGAGTCACGCCGGAATTTTCGCGCTTTTGGGCGTTAGTATTAATGTGTTTGTTTTCGTTTTAATAATGCGTCTGCGTGATCTTGTGTTTATTTTAATCGGACTGGCGCATGCATCCGGACATGGAATCGGCATGATTATTAAAAGTTTCAAAAACGGCAAGACTTGATTTATTCAAAAAACAGGGTACTATGAAAGCTACGTTCATGTACTTGTATGAATTATTTTATAACGCGCTAAACTACAATGACAGATACAACCCAAGCGCAAGCCTCTAAATTCTCTCTTTCTCCACCATACAGAACACCTAAAGGTGTACACGACATTCTTCCGCAGGATCATGAATACCACACTTATATTAAGAAAGTTGTAAGACACAGACTAAGACAAGCGGGATTTAAACGTATTTCCACTCCGATATTTGAGTATACGGATGTTTTTGCTCGAAGTATCGGTGATGCCACCGATATTGTAGAGAAAGAAATGTACACGTTCCTTGACAAAAAAGGTCGAAGTTTAACCTTGCGACCTGAAAATACCGCCGGCGTAGTACGTTCATATATCCAACATAGTATGCAGCAGCTGGCACAACCTGTCGAACTTTATTATATTGAGCCTTTTTTCAGATATGATCGCCCTCAAAGAGGTCGGTACAGGCAATTTTGGCAATTCGGATTTGAGATAATCGGTGAACTTGATCCGGCGCTTGATGCGCAAATAATTTTTTTGGCCAACAAAATCAATGAAGACCTCGGAATAGAAAAATTGTTTAAGATTCAACTTAATACAATTGGGTCTCTTGAAGATAGAAAGAATTACATCCGGGCATTAAAGGATTACTATTACGGGAAAGAAAGATCGCTTTGCGAGCACTGTAAAGATCGTTTGGAAAAAAATCCGTTGCGGCTTCTGGACTGCAAAAACGAAGACTGCACGATCCTGGCGGAACTTGCTCCCAAAATGACCGATTATCTGTCAAAAGAGAGCACGGAATACTACCGGGACGTAAAAGAATACTTGGCGGAGCTTGAGATCGAATATGTAGAAAATCCAAAGCTTGTTCGCGGACTTGATTACTATACAAATACCGTATTTGAATTCTGGGATGCAAAAGATGGCGCTCAAAACGCAATCGGCGGTGGCGGTCGGTATGACGGACTTGTTGAAATAATGGGGGGACAAGCCACTCCCGCCGTAGGTTACGCTGCGGGAATTGAACGAATTATAGCTCACATGAAACGTGAAAAAATTCGAGTTCCTTCCAAAGACAATATCCATGTATTTGTCGCACAACTCGGAAAAGAAGCAAAAAAGAAATGCTTAAAGCTTATCGATGAAATGCGTGAAACGGGACTTAAAACAATTGGAGCGCTTGGCAAAGGATCAATGAAGAAGCAGCTCAAGCTTGCCGATAAATTTAATGTACCATATACTTTAATCCTTGGAATTACCGAAGTTCGTGAAGGAACAATTATTATTAGAGATATGGAAAAAGGGAGTCAGGAAATAGTAAAATTCGATCAAGTTATCGATGAATTGATAAATAAGATCGGAGAAGAGAATCTCGACAAATATAGTCCGGGAGAAATCATTTACTAAAAACTTTCC
>JAJRYP010000127.1 GCA_024275695.1 Patescibacteria group bacterium
AGAAAGTAACACTCCGGAGATTGAATCGGAGGCCGGTCAAGCGGAAAAGCCTGAAACTGCTCCCGCAGAATCTGAAAAGCCGGCAGAGGCACCTGAACAAACGGAAGCAAAAGAACCTGCGCAAGAAGAATCGGAACAAACCGAAGAAGCGGCAGGGGAAGAATCAACCGAAGCTCAAGAAGAAGAGAAAAAATAGTCATTAAACGTATGTGATAATGCGATCCCATCCTTTGGAAGTACGGCTGAGAAAGGAGGGATTTTTGCTTTTAGCGGGCATTGATGAAGCCGGAAGAGGACCGTGGGCGGGGCCTTTGGTTGCTGCCGCTGTTATTCTTAAACCAAAAGCGCGAATCCCGGGCTTAAATGACTCTAAAAAGTTAAATTCAATTCAAAGAGAACGCCTTTTTGGAGAAATACTTAAAAAAGCTACTGTTGGAGTTGGAATAGTTGAAAATACCCTTATCGACTTAAAAGGATTATCATTTTGTTTGAATTTGGCCTATCAAAAAGCTGTTAAAGGGCTTACTGTAGCGCCTAAATATGCACTGGTAGACGGAATTGGGAAATATTGTCTACCTACCCCTTATAAAACTGTAAAGAAAGGGGATACTAAGGTTAGATGTATCGCGGCGGCCTCTATAGTGGCAAAAGTTGTTAGAGATACTATTATGGATGCATGTGCACTTAAATATCCGGAATATGGCTTTGATAAGCATAAAGGATACGGTACAAGAAAGCACAGTCAAAATCTGCTACAATATGGAACGTGCTGTCTACATAGACAAAGTTTCGCGCCAATTAAAAATCTGATTCATGGCTCCAAATAAAGAAAAAATCGTTCTGTGTGGACATTATGGTGCTACAAATATCGGTGATGAGGCGATCGGTCTTGGTTTGGCTCAAAATTTGCGAAAACTTAAGCCGGAAGCCGAAATTGTTATGCTAAGTTATGATCCTGCTCGAACAAGGAAGTTTTATGAAAAACATGCTCCGGAATTAGACATTTCGAGCGCTTATCTGCTTCCTTTAGGATTTCGGTCGTTTATTCGCGGAGTAGTTAAAGGTGAGTTATGGCGTACATTAAGGGAAATTCGAACTTGTGACAAGTTTGTACTTGGCGGTGGAGGCCTTTTTACCGATGAAAAACTGTTTGCAGTGTTTTTATGGGGAATCCATGCTTTTTGGGCTTATTTATACAAGAAACCTGTATTGATGCTTGGTCAGAGCGTTGGCCCGCTTGATTCCGGAATAGGGAAGTGGCTAACAAAGAAAATATTTTCAAAAGCAATGTATATAGATGTGCGAGATAATGAGTCGAAAAATCTACTTAAAAAAATTGGAATTCGGAAAGAAATTTCAGTCTCAACCGATGCAGTTTTTGGACTCGATTTTTATGAAAAAATTATGAAAAATAGCGTAGCCGAAAGGTTGAACAAAAAATGTAGTCAAAATGGCCAAAACGGGTATTTTGTTTTCTCAATTCGTCCTTGGGACTCAAAAACAGAAAAATTGTATAAAAATATTATACAGAGTG
>JAJRYP010000128.1 GCA_024275695.1 Patescibacteria group bacterium
AAACGGAGACATTATTCATATCGATATTCCGAATCATATTATAGAAGTCAAATTATCTGAGAAAGAACTTACGCAGCGCCTAAACGGCCTTCCCGAGTTTGAACCTAAAATTACCAAGGGATACTTGAACAGATATGCCAGACTGGTAACCAGCGCGCACACCGGAGCAATTATGAAATAATCATTTCAAATCCCTGTCATGAAGGTTTCTTGCATACTTCTTGATCATATTGTCCGTGATTTTGCCTGTTTTGCAAATCTCCGCATAAACTTGCGCGCTCGGTTTAGGTGTACGCTCAAAAGTACGCCTGTTCATGGCATTTAATCCAAAAAACTGACTAAATCCTTCGGCCCATTCAAAATTATCAATAAATGACCAATACAAATACCCTTTAATATCGACACCATCACGTATTGCCCTGTTAATTGCGTCAAGATGGCGAATAATATATGAAATTCGCTGATTATCGTCCAGGGTCGAAATTCCGTTTTCCGTAATCAAAACAGGTTTTTTAATCTTTAAATAAATAAGCTTCAAAATACGATATAAGCCTTCGGCATTAACTTCCCAGTTAAAAAGCGTTCTTTCCTGATCCGGAGAAAAATGTTCACGTAAATGAAACGGAGACTTTATTGAAGTATAAGTACAACTGCATTGGAAATAATAATTCATTCCAACAAAATCCAAACTTTCTTTTGCTTCCGGAATTCTGCCAAACCCTAAAACAAGCGGAAAACGACCACTATAAAACGGTCTGAAATAAACTTTGTTGTAATTGTAATGATAAAAACTGGCAAGTAGTCTGCTTAAGAAGCTCTTGCGTTTGTATGGAGCAAACCAGATGAAATTCTTTGCAAATCCAATTTGCGGCTTTTTCCAATTTTGTTTCCTGTAAAGTTCATTAATCGATTGATATGAATCAATATGAACATGGATCAGTATCTTTAATACTTTCAACATCTTGAAAATACTTTTTTTTCCCGGAGGCCAGGCACCTTCCCAATAACTGAAATTTGCGTAAACATAAGGCTCGTTAATAGTCACCCAATAATCAACAAGATCCCCGAGTTCATTCACAACCCTCTTAACATATCTATTGAAAATCTTGCGCGCACCGGGCTGCAAAAAGCCTCCGTTCTTTACGAACCAATAGGGTAAAGTAAAATGAAACAAAGTAACAATCGGCGTAATTCCTTTTGATCGTAAATCCTGCAAAACCTTTCTATAATGTTGAATCTCGTACTTATTAAATTCTCCCTCTTTTTGCTCGATACGGCTCCATTCAATTGAAAGACGATGCGCGTTGTGATGCATTTTTTGCATTAAATCAAAATCCTTTTTATACAAATGGTAATGATCGCATGCGTCACCGGAAAGCTGTCTGTTTAAAATTTTCCCTTTCTGTTCCCATGCCCACCAATCGTTATACATATTTCCACCTTCAACTTGATGTGCCGACATGGAAGTGCCCCACATAAAGTCTTTAGGAAAAGCTATTTCGAATTTTTGTTTGTGCTCCTTTAAGGAACTCGCTCCGCTCGCGCCCCTTCCCGGCGCACTCCGCTTTGCTTCGTGCGTGTTTGATTTTTTTGTTCCCATATTTTTGCTTAAACGCTATATATTATTATAACAAAATTTAGTTATTGAGGATAGGACTTCATTCATATAAAATATAAATAATTCATAAATTTTATTAAAATGAAAAAAATATTAATGATCATTGCGCCTGAAAATTTTCGTGATGAGGAATATTTTCATACACGAGAAAGTCTTGAAAAAAAAGGCGTGGAAGTTAGTGTTGCAAGTACAAAGATTAAGGCTGTAAGTGGCATTGATAAAACGGTTATCGATACTGATCTTTTGATCGATGAAGCAACCGACGATTACGACGGAATTGTTTTTGTTGGAGGGAGTGGGGCAAAAATCTACTTCAACAACGAAAAAGCCCTTAACCTTATTCGAACATTTTATGAAGGAGGGAAAATAGTCGCAGCAATTTGCATAGCTCCCGTCATTTTGGGATATGCCGGAATTCTGCATGATAAAAAAGTAACTTCTTGGGAAGGTGCGCGTGAAGATCTCCTTGGATTCGGAGCCGACTACACCGGAAAAGACGTCTGCGTTGACGGGAAGCTCATCACGGCACGCGGGCCGCAATCTTCATACAAATTTGGAAAGAAAGTGGCGAAAGCGCTTTAACCGTTCTTTTCTTTAACTTACGCACTTTATATCAAACTCACGAATTGCTCTGACAATTACGTCATTTCTCGCTCAAGTCAAACGCAAGTGTTAAAATTCTTTTGACTCAAGCCCCCAAATTCACTTTTTACCCTCTTTTTGTACAACTTTTTTGTTCGAAAATCATCCGTTCACTATATGTGTTTTTTGACCCCGATTTATCCTGATTTCTTCATAAATTTTCAATAACCTCCCCCTATATATAGTATACCCTTAAAATAAGGACACTACATATATGGAAATTTCGCAACTAAACTTTCTTTTTTTATATTGCACTCCGAACCCGGATGGGACTATAGTCGGATTGCAATATTCAGTCAGCGCTCACACCTAGATTTTAGGCTTTCTAGGACAGGATAAAAATTAAAGATCCTTGTTGGTATCTTTGTTTTTGCCCCCTCTTTAGTTTCCTAACTTTATTTATTATCATGTCCCCCATTAAAAAAATTCAAAAAAGAGACGGTCGAATTGTAGATTTTGACCAGGAACGAATAACAGAAGCAATATGGAAAGCCGCACAATCCGTTGGTGGTAACGATAGAGCCGAAGCTGAAAAAATTTCCAATCAGGTTTCGGCGGTTTTGGAAGTATTTTTTAAGGACGATAGCCAGATCCCGAGTGTTGAACAAATCCAGGATTTGGTAGAAAAAATTCTTATTGAAGGCGGACACGCAAGGACGGCAAAAGCATACATTATATACAGACAAAAAAGAGCGGAAGAAAGAGCGGAAAAAGAAGCCATCTTGGGAAAAGGAAAAAGTGATGCCTCGCTTAATTTCTCAACAAACGCATTAAAAGTATTGGAAAAAAGATATCTGTTAAAAGATGACGAAGGCAACATAATTGAAACTCCGGAAGATCTTCTGCACAGAGTGGCAAGAGGAATCGCGGCAGCCGAGGAAAATTATGGAGGAGACGTTAAAGAAACGGAAGAAAAATTCTATGAGATGATGAAAGATCTTAAATTTATGCCAAATTCTCCAACTTTAATGAACGCCGGAACGGAACTTGGACAATTATCCGCATGCTTCGTTCTTCCCGTTCGGGATTCTATGGAAGGCATTTTTGATTCACTTAAAGATGCTGCTTTAATCCACAAAAGCGGAGGAGGAACAGGTTTCTCGTTTAGTAAACTAAGACCTGCAAATGACATAGTTCATTCAACAACAGGTGTTTCATCGGGACCTATCTCATTCATGAAAGTTTTTGACGCGGCAACCGATGTAATTAAACAAGGAGGAAAGAGACGCGGAGCAAATATGGGAATCCTGCGAATCGATCATCCGGATATTTTGGACTTCATTAACATGAAATCCGATATGAAAACGCTTCAAAATTTCAATATTTCCGTTGCGGTTACGGATAAATTTATGGAAGCGCTTAAAAAAGACGAAGAATACGATCTCGTTAATCCACGTGACGGAACACCGGTACAAAAGCTAAAAGCTAGTATGGTATTTGATATCATTGTTTCAAATGCTTGGAAAAACGGTGATCCGGGACTTATTTTTATCGATGAAATAAACAGATGCAACAAAACTCCGAAACTCGGAGAAATTGAAGCTACGAACCCATGCGGCGAGCAGCCTTTACTTGCTTACGAAAGCTGTAATCTTGGATCAATCAATCTAAATAAATTCGTAAAAGAAGATAAATCCGACCTTGATTGGGAAGCTTTAAAGGAAATCGTTCACCTTGCGACCCAATTCTTGGATAATGTTATTGATGTAAATCATGATCCCATAGAGAAAATCGCCGAGCGAAGCAGAGCAACAAGAAAAATCGGACTTGGATTAATGGGATTCGCGGATGTTTTATATCAACTTGGTATCAAATACGATAGTGAAGAAGGAATTGCCTTCGGTGAAAAAGTTATGGGATTTATTAATGACGAAGCATGCAACAAATCAAAAATGCTTGCTGAAGATAGAGGTGTCTTCCCGGCTTATGAAGGATCTGTACATGAAAAAAATGGCGTTAAAATGAGAAATACATGTGTTACAACAGTTGCTCCGACAGGGACGATCGGAATGCTTGCCGAAGCTTCGGGAGGACTTGAGCCAAACTTCGCAATTTCATTCATTAAAAATGTCATGGACGGAACAGAACTCGTTTACACTAATAAATATTTTGAAGAAGTGGCGATTGATGCTGGCTTCTATTCAAAAGATCTTATGAGAGAAATCGCAAAAGTCGG
Organism: Patescibacteria group bacterium; assembly: GCA_024275695.1. Lineage (GTDB taxonomy): Bacteria > Patescibacteriota > Gracilibacteria > UBA1369 > PNNO01 > JAJRYP01. Next base: position 4,437 of record JAJRYP010000128.1, read on the forward strand.
ATCAATTCAGGATTTTGATGAAATTCCGCAAGAAATAAGAGATGTATTTGTGACTGCACAAGACATTGCGCCCGAGTGGCATCTAAGAATGCAGGGGGCGTTCCAGAAACATGTTGATTCGTCAGTATCAAAAACAATCAACTTTCCTACCGAGGCTACAATTAAAGACATTGCAGAGTCGTACATGCTTGCTTACAAGTTAAAATGCAAAGGTGTGACAATTTACAGAGATAAGAGTCGTGAAGGACAAGTTTTAAATATTGGAAAAGTTAATAAAAAAGCGAAAGCTGAAAAAAACCGGACATCCGCACCTGTGCCGGAAAAAGCGAGTACCCCTGCTCCCACACCTGCAAAATCAGAGCCGGAAGCCCCAAAAGCACAAGAAGTTACTTTGCCTGAAATTCCACAAACAACAGAAAGGCAACACCAGATTCCGCTTGATGATAACGAACCTAAAGGTATAAACAGTATGGAAACCGCTGGCGCAACGGCTGAAGAATTCACGCTTCCTCCAATAAAGCCTCAAAGAGAACATAAACCTGTCGGCGGCGGTGTAAGTGTTGCAATGGAGCCTGCTATGCAGACTCAAACAGCCGTCCTCACAAAACATGAAATTATGGATGCCAAAACTTGCCCCGAATGCAAAACGGAGCTTCAGATCGCGGAAGGCTGCATGCTTTGTCTTTCATGTGGATTCTCCGCTTGTAGTGTGTAATCAAGTCACGCGTCATGATACAATAAAGTCACTTTAAACTATTTCAACCATGCACGATTTTTTTGTCGAAAGACGATTGGTGTTCTATGAAGCAAGGGATAAAGGAGATGATCTTGAAAGCGCTGCAGGTGCTTTAAAAAATAAAAAGATTGATCTCGCCGAAGCAAAAGATATTATGCAACGTAGCGAAGACTTTCGTAAAAGACTCGCAAAGGGCGGCCTTTTAACCAAGCAGGAACAAAAGGCGTGGCAGAGCAGGCTCGACAGGCTTGTAAGCGGCGATTCATTGTCATCCCGTGAAATGACAACACTGGAAAGACAACTCGAAAGCGAACAATCGAAAATACAAGGACTAATTGAAGGGTATACGCAACAAGTAATGAATAATAAGAGAGAGGCTTTTGCAGTCGATTCAAGCCGCAATCTTGATACGGCAAAAGAATATATTGAATGGTTCAAGGA
>JAJRYP010000129.1 GCA_024275695.1 Patescibacteria group bacterium
CATCTCCGGCATGAGCCTGAACAGCTTTATAAAAAGGTTTGATATTCATATGTCTTTCATTGGAATCGGATAAATCACCCGGATGTTTATTTTCGGTACTGCCAAGTGCTTGTGTAAGAGTATTCGTCAACACAAGCGCATGATGTCCGAATAAATTAATAGCTTCCTCTCGGGGTATTTTCATTCTTTCGGTTAAACCGTTTAACTCCGTATGATCGTAACTTAAACGATGAGTCTTGTTTCCACGAATTAGTATTGATCGCGTATCTCCGATATTCGCACATTCGATAACATTGTCGTCATTAAGGCGAGCTATGGCGGATGTAGTTAAATTTTTCGGGGGGGCATCCGCTTTTTTCCAGCTATCTTCCAAATCCGTTTGATGTTTTAAAACGGCTTCGTGCTGTGTGATTAATAAATCGATTAATTTTAGATCCGGGCGCGCCTCTTTTAAAGCGGTAAGTGCGGCAATTGAAGCTGCAACACGTCCTTTATCCCCTCTGGAAGTTCTTCCGCTCACACCATCCAGCGCGCCAATTGTTTTTTGTTTCGGTATAACAAAATAAGCATCGTCATTATGCGGTTTCCGCATATTACGACTTTTCTGTATTCCGTGATCGGTTACAGCATAAAAGACTACTCCTTCATGTTCAAGCAAGCCATCCGGAAGATCATCACGCAGACTTCTGTCTTCATCACAACCGGCCGCGTACATTCCTTCCGGAATAACGTTGAGCGAGTTTAACGGTTTATCAAAATCTCCATTTGGAATGCCGTAGGTTGTTCGTATAACCTCTTCTACATTGTCGCCAATTTCTTCTGCGAAGATATTTACACTTCTTTCACCAAATCCGTGTTGACGAAATTCTTTTGCAAATTCGAGAAGTTCGGGGTCGCGGTCGTTTATCGGGCCAATTTGTTCATCGGGCTTATCACTCCCTGAGCCTTTAGGTCTATCTTTCATTTTAATTGATAAATTGCAAGGAGTGAATTTTAAACATAAAACCTTTCGTTCGTCAATTAAAAGTATAGATCTCGTTCACCTTTTTCTATTAACTTTAACCTATTTATAGTTCTATTTCTAATAGATTCGGAAGGAATCTGTTTAACATATTTATCTATTATTTCGAGTCCTTTTGCTTTTGAGCGCTTGGAGGCGTAATCCTCCAAATATTCTTTTAATGTGAGGATCGCATTCGGCCTGCAAAAATTGTGAATCTCTCCGGGTTTCGCGATATCCATAAAATCTTGTCCGGTTCGTCCAAGACGATAACAGGCCGTACAAAAACTCGGTAGAAAACCGTCATCGAGAATTTTCTCAATCACTTCATCAACACTTCTTTCATCGGATGTCATAAATTGATTTAATGCTTTTTCTTTTCCGTATCCGCCGGGGGATGTTTGCGAGGCGGCACTCGTTTGAGATATTCCGAGTTCAAACGCCTTTTCCCTGATTTCAGGTCTTTCACGCGTTGAAATAATCATACCGGTATAAGGTACCGCCATTCGTAGAATAGCGATTATTTTCAAAAGTTCCTCTTCGGAAACTGCATACATCCACTCTTTATCAACAGTGGGAGCGGATTGAAGCCTTGGTACGGAAAAAGTATGAGGACCTACTCCATATTTATTGTCCAAATAAAAAGCATGTGAAAGTAAAGCAAGTGTATCGAATTTCCAATCATATAAGCCGTATAATACTCCAAGTCCGACATCGTCAATGCCGGCTTCAAACGCTCTGTCATGCGCAAAAAGCTGTCTTTCAAAATTCGCTTTAGGTCCTTTGTGAATTTCCTCATAAGTCTTCCTGTGATACGTTTCCTGAAAAAGTTGATATGTTCCAATCTCGGCCGCTTTCAATTTTTTATAATCCTCTGCGGAAGTTGCGGCAATATTAACATTAACACGACGAATTTCTCCGCGTCCTTCTTTAACATTGTAAATCGTTTTGATAACATCAATTACATATTCAATAGGACATTTTTTCGGATGTTCTCCGAATTCAAGAAGTAACCTTTTATGGCCCATATTAATTAAAATCCGTGTTTGTTCTTCAACCTCTTTTAAAGAAAGTTTGATTCGTTTTTCTTTATTTCTCGCATGAAATCCACAATAATCACAATCGTTAACGCAATAATTGGAAACATAAAGCGGAGCGAACAAAACCAGTCGTTCTCCGTAAATTTCACTTTTAATATAACCGGCAGTTTTAAACATCGCATCAGTATAAGAGTCGTCTGCGTTTATCAAAGTCGCGGCTTCTTCCAAATTAAGGCCTTTCATTTTTTTTGTCTTTTGAAGAATTTTTTCAATTTTCTCTCTTGAGGAGTCTCGTGTTGAATCGAGGAGACGCGTGATTTGATCCGCGTCAAATATATGTGAAATTTTAAGCATTAGTCGATGGTTAGTTTTTCCTCAAGCATTTTGTAACTTTCGTCGGAATTATACAACCCGTATTTTTCCCACATTTCATTGTCGAGTGCTTGTTTTCGTTTATAGATCTCGTAATGTGGAGCATATTCTTTCGGAGTAACATTAAGCATTAATGCATTTGCACCTGCCTGAATGGCTCTTTTTCGACCTTTTTCAGGATCGAGCGTTTCCAGAGCCGTAACAACCGGAATTCGTTTGTCATTTAATTCAAGTCTCAAAATAGAAATCATTTTAAGATTTGTTTCGATGTCGCCCGGTTTTTCATTCGCGAAAGGAGTATTAGCGCAAGGCACAAAAGGTCCCATCGAAACCATATCGTAATCGTTGTCGCGGATAGTGATAATGTCGTCGGCAAGATCTGAAACAGTTTGACCGGGAATGCCAATAATGCCTCCGGAAGCTATAAAATATTTCAAATCTTTCATGAATTTCAAATGTTCAAACCGTTTTTCAAGATTTTTGCCACTTGGATGAATTTTTCTAAACAGTTCGGGATTAGACGATTCGAATCTAAAAAGAACGCCGCTTGCTCCCGCCTCTTTCATCGCTTTATATGTTTCAAAGTCGCGCTTCCCAATACTCATAAAAATGAAAACTTTACATTTTTCTTTGATTTTTTTAATAAGCTCAACGAGAATTTCTTTTGTGTAATACGGATCTTCACCCGACTGAAGTACAAGCAGTTTGTAGCCTTTTTTATTAACAGCCTCGTCAGCCGCATCAACAATTTCATTAATGGGCATTCTGTAGCGCCGAATAGCAGTATTTTGTTTTTGAAGACCGCAATAAAGGCAATCATTCCGGCAAAAATTAGAAAA
>JAJRYP010000130.1 GCA_024275695.1 Patescibacteria group bacterium
CGAGCAAAATCAGGACTTCTCAGGGGCCGGGAATTTGGGATGAAAGATATGTACAGTTTTCATGCATCCGAAGAAGATCTCGAAGAGTATTATAAAAAAACAATTGAAGCATATTTAAACGTTTATTCGAGATGTGGTCTTGATGCGTACATTATAGAAGCGTCCGGAGGTGCTTTTACAAATAAAATTTCTCATGAATTCGCTATTAAAACCGAAGCCGGTGAAGATACTATGATTTTATGTGAAAGCTGCAAATTTGCACAAAATCTGGAAATCGCGGAAGGGAAATACGCAAATCCATCATCTGACGAAGAAGAAAAAGAGCTTGAGCTTTTGGAAATTGAAAGACCGAAAAGTATTGCGGAAACAGCAAAACTACTGGAAATAGACGAATGGAGAATTCTAAAAAGTGTTGTTTATACAATTGAAGATGAAGGACTTATTGCAATTCTAATTAGAGGCGATTTTAATATAAATCCTCATAAAGTTGAGAAATACTTCAAAAAGAGGATTAGGCCGGCAACATCGGAAGAATTAAAAAAAGCCGGACTAATCGAAGGATTCATTTCACCCGTAGATGAAAACGGAAAACCTTTCACAAAAATCGAATTTATTGCGGATCAATCCATTAAAAATATGAAGAACTTCGAAACCGGAGCTAACAAAGTAAATACCGACTGGAAAAACGTTAATATCGGACGTGATTTCGAAGTTAAAGATTTTGCGGATTTTGTTGAAGTCAAAGGTGATTTTATGTGTCCTAAATGTGGAGAACAACTTTCGGAAGCCACTGCGATTGAAGCAGGAAATATATTCAAACTTGGAACTAAATATAGTGAGGATTTCGATTTAAGTTACACTGATCAAGAGGGAAAAAAGAAACCCGTAATAATGGGTTGTTACGGAATAGGTAACACACGTCTACTTGGAACAATCGTGGAGGCAATGCATGATGAAAAAGGTATTATATGGCCAAAATCTGTTACTCCTTTCAATGTGCATCTTATTCAACTCGGAGATGATGACAAGTCAAATGTAATCGCCGAAAAACTATATGAAAATCTTCTTGGAAAAAATATTGAAGTGCTTTTTGATGATAGAAACGTGCGCGCCGGAGAAAAATTTAACGATGCCGATCTTATTGGAATTCCACTACGAATTGTAGTTAGCAAACGTACCCTGGAAAAAAACAGCGTCGAATGGAAAGAGAGAGCGAAGGAAGAAGCAAAAAATGTTAAAATAGATAATGTCGTAAAGGAAATTCAAGCATTTTTATGAAAATACTTCTAATAGGTAAAAAGGGGCTACTCGGTCATGAAATCGTGAAAACATTTCAAAATGCGCAAACTCATGATTTTATGGCTCTTGGGCATGAAGATATAGATATCACCGATCAAGAGACGGTCTTTCGGCTGCTTAAGGATTTAAAACCGAATTTGGTAATAAATTCGGCAGCTTTTACCTATGTGGACGAATGTGAAACGAAAAAGCAATTCGTTATGGCCGTGAACGGTGATGCAAACGGAAATTTGGCTAGAGCATGTAACATGATCGGTGCGCATTTAATGTATTTTAGTACGGATTACGTGTTTGATGGCACAAAAGAAGAAGGATATAACGAAAATGATGCTGTCTCCCCTATTAATGTTTATGGAGAATCAAAGCTGCGCGGAGAACAATTAATACAACAAAATACTGATAAATTTTACATTATAAGAACCTCCTGGCTTTTTGGTATGAACGGAGCGAATTTTGTAAAAACAATGATTGATACAGCCCAAAAGAAGGAGTTGATAACAGTTGTCGATGATCAAATCGGAAAACCGACATACACAATAGATCTGGCAGAGGGAGTATATAATTTTGTACAAAACAATATCGGAAATTCGGGAATTTATCATCTAACAAATGAGGGAATAACTTCGTGGTACGATTTTGCGAAAAAAATTTTTGAGATTACAAAAATTGATGTACAATTATCACCTGTTTCGACAAAAGAATTGAACAGACCGGCAAAAAGACCATACATATCAATTCTAAATAATAACAAACTGCCTCATTTAAGGCATCATCATGAGGCACTACAGGATTATCTTAATCACCTATTATGAAAGGAATAATACTTGCGGGAGGAGAAGGAAATCGTTTAAAACCTCTTACAGAGGTAACTAATAAGCATCTACTTCCAATATACAATCAACCAATGATTTATTATCCGCTTCAAACGCTACTTAAAGCCGGAGTCAATGATATTTTGGTTGTTTCCGGATCAAAACATGCCGGAATGTTTCTACAACTACTTGGAGAAGGCGATAAATTTGGATGTACCATACATTATCGGGTACAGGAACATGCAGCCGGAATTGCGCATGCATTAAGCCTGACACGCAATTTTGTCGGAAATGAAAATTGTGCAGTAATACTTGGAGATAATATTTATGAAGACGATCTAAGTAAGGAAATTCATGATTTTGACGGGAAAGAAGGTGCGCATATTTTTTTAAAAGAACTTGATGATGCAAACCGTTTCGGCGTTGCGGAGCTTGACGGAGACAAAGTGCTTGGAATAGAAGAAAAACCAAAACATCCAAAGTCAAATTATGCTGTAACGGGACTATATCTTTATGATTCCGACGTATTTGATGTTATTGCGGGTCTAAATCCTTCAAGGCGTGGAGAATATGAAATCACGGATGTAAACAACGCATATATTAAAAAAGGGAATTTAACGGCAAGTGTTTTACAGAAACGCTGGACCGATGCCGGGACATTTGAGAGCCTCTATCGTGCTAACAGAATCGCAAGAGATTTAAACACTTTCAAAAAATAATTTTATGAATGGAAAAATTTTAGTAAGCGGCTCTATTGCTTATGATTATATTATGCAGTATGAAGGCGTTTTTAAAGATGCAATTCTTCCGGAGCATCTGGATCATCTTAATGTCGCATTTACAGCAAAAAACAGAGTTCGCGAATTTGGCGGATGCGGAGGAAATATTGCATATAGTTTAAGTTTATTGGGTGAAGAACCTCTTTTATATGGAGTTGCAGGTTCGGATTTTGATGAATATAAAAAATGGCTGGTTAAAAACGGAATAAATATTAATTTTGTTGGAATAGATAAAGAAAAATTAACTGCCACCGCTTATGTTTTAACAGATAAAAATGAAAATCAGTTAACAATTTTCTCTCCAAGCGCCATTGGAAGTGTTTCATGTGAAAAAAATCTTGCTAATGACGACTTGGAAAACATAAGGCTTGCAATTTTATCCCCGGATATATGTGAAAGGACTGTCAGACTTGGACGTAAGTTAGTAGATGCCGGAATCTCGTATTTTTTCGATCCCGGTCAAATGACTCCTCATTTTGA
>JAJRYP010000018.1 GCA_024275695.1 Patescibacteria group bacterium
AAATCATTTGATTGCTACAACGAAGATAAAGATGGAGACGGGCTTCCGGATAATCTCGAATTATTCCAATATAACACGGATGCCAACAATCCTGATACTGACAATGGAGGTCTTGACGATCTATCTGAAATTCTTGAAGGGAAAGACCCGTTTAATCCGGATGACGATTTAATTTACGATAGCGACAAAGACGGCATGACAGATGAATGGGAAGAGACTTACGAGCTTGATCCGCTTAATCCGGCTGATGCTTATTTCGACAGCGACATAGACGGGTTAATTAATCTAAATGAATATGAGCACAAGACAAATCCGCGTGATCCGGATACCGATGATGGAGGAATTCCGGATGGCGATGAAGTATGGCTACAATCATCCGATCCTTTGGATGAATCCGATGACACCGATAATGAGCTCCTTGAAGCCGGTGTCTATGCGGTCGGAGCAAATATAGAAAGAGACGTTGTCTATCAGACTATCGTAGCGGGCGAAGAAGAAGAGGTTCCTGTCTACATCGACAATATGCCGGCAGATGGAGAATCTACTTTATTCCTTACAGCAGAGATAGTCGATGGAAATGGAGACATTATAACTAGTGACAATAGTAGCGTAGTTGAATTTATTATTCGATCCACGTCAACAACTAATACGGAAATTGAACAAAAAAAGGTACGTGTGAACGAAGGGGTTGCTATTACGCAAGTTACTTCAAACATCAAGGCGGGACTTGTAGATATTGACGCAAGAATTCTCAATAATGAACATCCCGTTAAAACGCATAATCTTTTTATTGAGCCTTTGGAGCCTGTTTCAATGGAGATTGTTGCAGCTTCTCCCGTAATTAAGACAGGCGGACTTTCCAAAACTCCTCTTACAATCACTCTTTATGACGAACATGGAAATATAACTAACAATGACTTCTTTGAAATTACAGTTAAGGCCCAAGGGCCCGGAGAACTTGATGTGTCAGTAGACACAAATCCGGATCAAGAAGGAATTCAATTACAGTCCTATGAAGGAGTATTCAATGTAGACCTTTATTCCACGGATGTTGAAGGAGAGGTTAATGTTACCGCAAGCCTTACAAATGTTTCACCTTTGTCGTTAACAGCGCAGACAACCGTCTCGACAAAGGAAGATGTTGCCATTATCTTCACATCCGATAAAGATTTCCTTGTAGCGGACGGAGAGGATATTATAATTCTTCGAGCTCGGGCGGTTGACAATAGCGGAAATCCTATCGCAGGATTTAATCAGCAAATAGTGTTCAAAACTTCTAATGATTCTGCCGGTGAGTTTATTGATGATGCAGTTCAGAATCTTATTGATGGAGATTCGCAAATCAGATTTATGTCCGGAGTGAAAGTTGGACCGCTTGAAATAACGGCGACAGCTCCCGGAGTTGATCCCGGCTCTATTGTAATTCCAATGCTTGCCGGTGACGCATACGAAATTCGTCTAATTTCGGATGAAACTACTTTTGACGCATCACCGGAAAACAATGTGAAAGTTGAAGCAAGCGTTTATGATAAGTACGGAAACTTTATCAACTATGAAAATGATATTCCAATCAGCTTCAGAATTACAGAAGCTACCGAAAAATACGCGAAAATCATTAGCGACGAAATCGTGGTTACCGAAAATGGAAAAGCCGAAGTATATCTGTCCGGAAAGAAAATTTCCGGACCGGTTAATTTAATTGCTTCCGCGGAAGGGCTAATCTCGGGAACATTACAACTTGAAACAGTCAGCAAGGTTACAGGTACCGACCTTGTTGGAAATTATCCGGAGGTCATTTATGCGACAATGCTTGGAGGACCGTTCGGAGACACTCAGAAGGACAAGTATATTGGAGGAGAATTGCTGTTTGCCGGAAAGACACAAGCTGTGACATCTACGACAACACATCCAAAACCGCCCAGACCGCTAATACATATAGATCCCAATGGAGGTATAGACATTTTGGATGAAGCCCAAATGTCTACAAAGTTTATTGCGGCAAATGGGAATTTCATTCCTAACAGAGTACTTGTTCAGGATCCGGACTTCCGGGAAAACATTGCGGAAATTTATTTTGTCTATCCGCAAGATATGTCTATTGTTCATCGAAAGAATTCGTATAGCGAGATACTTCGAGAAGGAATTTTTGTTAAACAAATAACCGAACAAGAACAATATGATATTACTTTGCGTCAAGATACAATCAGTATTACTCGTAATGGAATTGAAGCGGTGACTATTAACAACAATGGAAATCTACAGCTGTATGACAACTTGATTGATATTTCGATTAATGATGCTGACTCTCCTTTCTTAGCTTTATCAATTAAACGCGGAGAAGAAATAATCGCGGATGTTGTATTTGCTCAAAACCTTAATACGAACGTACAAATAGTTGACGCGGATTTTGAATTCCAAGTCGGATATCCATATCAGCCGGGGATATATGTTAAACCTCTAACAACGCTTCCAAATTATGAAGTGGAGCCGGCGTATTCAGGTTATTCGACTCATATGTCGAAAGGAGCCCAAATTGTTAATACCGACCTTGAAATACCTCAAGAGCAGGCTCCCGGTTTTTCTTACTCATCTTTTGCCAGGGCGCTTGATGAACAAGGAGTTGGATTTGACGGAGATAACAAGCACGGACTATTCTTCGCAGCAGGAAATAGTGTTGGTGTGTCAAATGAACCGTACTCGTCTTAAATTGGAATCAATCTTGGAGACCCGACAGTTCGAATTCAAAATGAAGATCTGGCGGGAGCTTCCGGATACACCAAGGACATTGGACAACCACTTTATTACGGTGACGAGCCGGTGCAAGAAATTATGCTTGTAGATTACAATAATGATACGTTAAAAGACATTTTATTGGCGTATGAAAATGGCGAAATAAGACTTCTACAGAACCAGCTTTCGGCAGATCAATTCAACAATAAAGGTCTGGTTCTCGACATTGCGAATGGAATTTACAGTGCCGGAAGTGGCGATTTTAATAACGACGGCTATGACGATATAGTCGTGGCAACAAAAGAAAGCTGCATAGGTCAAGAGGTTTGTATAGATCTATATGTGAATAATGGTGGACAGTTTGATCGTATTAATCTTGATTTGGATCTGGACGATAAAATATCCGACCTGAAAGTTGGCGACATGAACAATGACAACTTTGCAGACATTGTGATTGCGGATTTTTCCGGAAACATAAAAATTTATTACAACAACTTTGGTGAAATAGATCCAAAAGGACAAATTCTGGATAATCTGGGAATACGGATAAATAAAAACACAGATCTCAAACAAGAAGTTTTAATTAGATATGCGGGTATGCCCGAGGAAGATCCTCTCTCTTATGAAGATGACTTTGATTACAAAGAACTTGAACTTCGCATGGGAGCGCCTGAAGTTAATCCTCATATAGGTACGGAAGATCGGACAAAACTTGAAACGCTCGGAGCAAATAAAAAAGATTTCGCTACTCCCGAAAAGCTAATGTTCATATACATGGACTCGGATCCGATATTCGGAACTGCGGATTCAAGCAAGAAAGCCGTGGATGTAAACGGATCAACACTAACAATTAAAGATAAAGTTGTTTATACAATTACTTTATTCAATTCAACAACAAACGATATCGAAGATGTAATGATTAACGATATCATGCCGGATATGTTTGAATTAGATCCGGAAAGTATAAGCTGTCTAAATTGCGGAGATGATGAAATAAAAGTAATAGAGACCGGATTAAGTCTAAGACCGTTTGTGATTAGCGGAATTAATATACCTGCCGGTGAATCAAGAACTGTCACATATGAGATTGAAACTGTCTCTGTTCCAAAAGTTTCAATTGAATTAAATAAAAACTATGACGAGCCGTTTATTAAAGATGCGTATCTTGATATAAGCGCAAACCCGGAAGGCAATAATTCGGGCAAACTTATTTTCTTCTATTCGGTAGGACAGGACCCTGAAACCGGAAGGATGTCTTATGCAACACACATTGCTGAAGTCGACAACGGAGAACCTTTACAGGGACCCGACATAGAAATCCCGCCTGACAATAACGACGATGGTTTCCCCGACGACGCACCGAACGATCTAAAAAACGTTTATGATAATCTTACAAAAGAAGATGAAGATAATGACGGTATTCCGAACACTTGGGATGAAGTTAGCGGAGCAATTGATAAAGTCACGGACAAAGTAATTAATTCGCTTGGAGAAATGTCATGTGGTGGTGGCAGCGGTGGTCTTCCCATTCCAATAAATTTTGCTTTTTTTGCTCCGGGACCAATAAATATAATGGGGATTCCCGGTGGAACCGACCCCGGACTTCCCGTATTCGGGTGGGGCGCGCCTTCTACAATTCCTATATGGCCGCCAACACCGTATCAATCAACAACCGGAGGAAGGCTTTACATAGTTCCCACATTAACCGGTAAACTTGCAACAGCAGTGTGTCTTGGCCCTTACATGGGCGGATCTTGTTGGAGTTTTGTTATTCCGGATATTCCGGGATTCCCTCCTTCGTCCGGAGGCGGCTCGGGTGTTGTTGACACAAAAAGCTATTGTGAGGTTATTACAGAGTCATCAGCAAGCTCTATGATCAAAGCGGCTGATTTTACAAGTTCGCCAAATACGAGCAGCGTTTTGATTAACGGACAGGGCCTTACGTCAACAAATATTCCTCAGGATAGTGATATTGCTCATTCCTTAAGACCTGAGAATGCCGGACTCACAGGCAGCTCGGCTCTCAACAATTACAGCGTTAATATATCAGCGAGTACAAATGTAAAGATACCCGGATTCGTAAATACAATCACATCCTGGTTTGCAAAGCAGCAGGAAGAAGTTGTTACAAAGCTTGCAGATCTTCCGGATTTATATGTTATATATCCAAATCCGCAGTCGATTGTTAATCCCATGCCGCCGGAACCTGAATTCAAAAACTTCACCGATGTCCTTACATACGTTAATAAATTACCACTTGTAGATCTTGAATCTCGATCGATACTTATTAAAATTCCGGCAATCAGTCAAAAAGAAATCATTAAAATGCAAAATGAACTAAAGCAATGGGTAGTCGCGGCAAAGGCTGAACTTAAACGAGCTAAAGCGGTATGGGGATGTGATAAAAAATCGGGACAACAGACAATTTGTGACAAACTCATTGTAGACACCGGAGCAGTAATTCAAAAAGTAGAAAAGAATATCAAAAGACTTGAAGAATACAAGAAACTGCCACGCAAGATTGTTGAATGGAGAAATGTACATATGAAGTACATTTATCAAGTCATCTGTTATCTTGATACGATAATTCAATACATGGGCGGATACATCAAAAAACAAGAAGTTCGAATAAAAGAATGGATTAATCTGGTTAAACAAATTAGGGAAACGCTTAAGTCGTGGAGTATGGCTGCTAATCTTATGGTCGACTACATGAAATGTGATTCATGCAAAACCGAAAGAAACACACTCATATCACTTCTAATGAACTTTATGGTTGTGATACCGGAATTGCCGGTCATACCAATGCCAAAATGGCCCGACTTTTATTTTGACTTTTCACAAATTAAGCTCGGATTAAAAATCATTTGGCCTGATGTGAAGTTTAAAGCGGAACAGATAATCTTCCCCAGTCTGCCAACGCTTACAATTCCGGACGTACCAACAATCAACGTAAATCTGGATGATCTTGAAATACCTGAATTACCGGCACTTCCCCAGTTGCCGGAATTGCCGGACTTACCTCCGTTACCTCTACCAACCCTACCGGACATACCTAAACCACCGGAGATTCCGAATATTCTTCCGCCGCTTAAGCTAACACTTGGCGCAATGTCCAAGGTTGTTAAAATACTTTGTTTACTTAAAAAAGGACTACTTCCGGTTAATGAATCATATTTAAAAACTCACATTGAATCATTAACTTCACGTCCTCTTAAAGCAACTCTGCCATTGGATTTCTTATTCAAATTTCAATCTCCAAACATAAGTCTGCCGTTTGTTGAAAAAATTAAAGTAACCACCAAAATTGACTTCAGTCTGGAGACTGAACAAATTTACAATGTTGCAAATGATGTTGCAAAGGTTTGGAACAGCATAGCCACAGATCTTGTGGAAGCCGCAAATAAAGGAACAGATATTGTTGAGGATGCGTCCGGTTCGCTTGCGAATCCAAATATCCCCCAAGGAAGCATTAACCTTGATTTATCAACTTATCTTCAAGAAGAAATAGACAACACTTATGCTATGCTTATTGAACAATCCCGGAAGCAACAAGAATATACCGATTCTCTTCCGGACTCATATCAGCTTGTCGCCAAGCAGTCATATATAGATCCGAATCACTCGAATCTTAATCAAAATATCGATGAAATTAAAGCTCGTATCGCAAATGAAAACTTACCGAAATCGGTTCAACAAAACGATTTAACGGCACTTCGAAACGCAATGATTGCATTTGTTGACGACAACGAAAGCTACGACGACATTGTATATCTGACAGACAATTACCCATCCCTAACTGACTACATTAACAAAGAAGTTCTTATAGCAAGTACGGATCCAACTCCTCTTCCTTCCAGAGACAGTGAAAATCCGCAAGGATTCGGCGAAATAGAAGAAATAGCCAGATTAATTGCAATTAATACTGATGCAGTATCATCTAATCTTGTTGATTCCAATGCCGCAATGAATCCATCCATTGGACAATTTGTAGAAGGATTGTTTGTCTACAATGCGAATTCTTCAATAAACGAAAAAATATTAATGTACAAGGGAGAGCAAGGGTTACAGCACAATGGAGCATTCATGGACATAGACGAAGACAACGACGAAGATATAATTTATTCCTATGGCGGCAATGTCTATCTGAAAGAAAATTATATGAACCCAAAATCAAGCAAATACTTAAAATACAGTGCCAAGAGTCCAAGTGTATATAATCTGTCGGAATTTATACCATTCAGTCCGGCTGTCAACGGATATGAAACTAATTATGAATCCGGAACAGAAACAGACTTTAATTGGACAGCAGATTATTCGTCTCAAACAGCCGGTTATGAAATTGTCTATAAAGATAGCTTACAGGATTTTGATAAGCCATATCTAACACCGTCCCATAAGATTAACATATTTGAAAAACCCGAAACATTCACAACAATCGGACGAGTACGCGAAGACATTGAAATAACGGCAATTCAAGGAACATTCACGGTAAACGGAGAAACAACTTCACTATATACGTTTGGTGACACAATAGAAACAGGTAACGATTCAAATACTGAAGTGATTATTACATTCTCGGATAGTAGTCAAATCGTTCTTTTTGCAAATACTTCAATAACATTGCCCGAATATATTCCCGGCAATTTAACAGTAACAGTCCACAAAGGGAATCCGGTATTTAGAAGTAACTTTTTCACAAACATTTTCTTACAAGAAGGATCCAGTGTAGTTACTGAAGATGGAGAGGCTACTCTTGAATATAAAAACGGTGACAAAATCACCGTACAACCAAACACAGTATTCTTTGGCTCATTCACGGAAGAAGGATATGCATACATTGAGCAGGCAGAGGGAGATGCAGTAATTACAGCAATCCCCAGAACAATTGTCGATCCGTTCTCGTCAACGCAACTTGTCCGGACAGGACAAATAATCCATACAATGGAGGATTCAACCCTTATTATTAGGCCTGAAGAAGACAGTAGGCAAGTTCTCGAATTAAGCGCAAACACAATACTGCCGATTCCTCAGAGTTATGCATCAAGCTTGCAGCTAAATGTCATGTCGGGAAAAGTGGAAATAATGACACCTGACACTGAACGCATCGAGAATATACCGCTTGAGAAAGGCATGTTTGTACAATTTGGAGACACAATTTCCGTGTCTAACGGACAAGTTATAGTCAAATACTCGTTCGGACCTCAGACATATCTAAATACAGGAGACACATTAACTTTTAAGGAATTGATTGATCCTGACAACCCGTTCTTCACATTAGATACGGATATTGAAAACTACTATTCGCAAATATATACATTCAATAATAGCGGATATAGAAGCAATCCTTCTCAAGTTGAACTATTCGCTCCACAGCTTTGTTCGGACAAAGATGTACCTTTTGCGGAAGCAGGTCCATCATCAAAACAAGTAGTCATATTTCAGGAACTTGAAATAGACGCATCGAAATCATTCGATACCTCGGGTAAAATAATCAAATACTATTTGGATACAAATCCATCAGATGACTCGGATGGCGACGATGACCCTGAAAACGATATTGATATTGTAAACGAAAATCCTCTTGATCCGGTATTTAAACTTGGACCTTTTGAAGAGACGGGAACAAAGCAGGTTGTACTAAATGTTGTTGACGAATCAAGAAATATTGGTAAACAGATTATAGATATTGAAATCATTGTTCCTGCAATAACTCTAAATAAATCTTCAGGTCATGAAGATAGAGTTACAGGATCAATTGATCCACCTGCCAACAACATCCCGATTCATCTTGTGAGAAACAGAGATGGAGTAATAAAACAGATTATAACTGATTCCGCGGATGAGTTTGGACAATACTTTACAGACAAAGATGGTGAATTTGTAATTACCGACCTTGAATACGAAGACACAATTCTATTACGAAATTCAGATGGTGACGTTATTGCAGAAATTGATAATACAACGGGACGCATCATAATTGTCGACGACAGATACTATATTGATGTCCTTGAGGCAACGCCGCCAAATCTACCAACAAGAGTAGTGGTCAAAGAAAAAGAAACGGAAACAATAATGTTGACACTTCTAATGATTCCCGATTTAAACACAGATGTAAGCATTGACCGGACAGACATTTTCTACACCGAAGAAGCAATCGCGAACTACGAAGGTGTCCACATAAAAGATGTAAATACAACAGATACCTTTGAAATAACACCTCTGCCGGCATCCGATCCAAACTTTACAGGCGCAGCGGAAATTCGTGAAACTTCAACTGATTCAAGAATCTCAATTATCGATTCGGGAGGAAATATCTATTTCTTTAACGAGCATCTGGATCTAAGGCTTAAACAGGCTAAAGCCGCCGATGAGCCGATTCTTATAGAAATGCTTTATGATACTGACGTTATAGCCGAAATCTATATAGCGATAAATAACGGTAGGTTCGCGGAAGTCACAAATAGACAAACTCTTAACATGCCTCCTGAAAGCAACCTTGTCTCCGATCAGGATAAAGATGGAATGCCGGACTGGTTCGAATTCAAATATGGATTCGACGCGCAAAATCCCGGTGACGCAATAGAAGATGCAGATGAGGATGGACTCTCTAATCTTGAAGAATCGCGGCTTGGAACAAATCCGCTTGATTCTGACAGCGATGGTGACGGCTTTACCGATAGCGAAGAAGTCGCATATGGAAAAGACCCGACACAAAAAGCTTCATCGCCGTTTGTTGATGTATCCGCCCGGCATCCTTATTACGAAAGTATTCTAAATTTATCACAAAGAAATATTTTAAGAGGAACATTGCAAGAAGGCGATCTGTATTTCAATCCGGATTCATTTATAACAAGGCGGGACTTTGCGGATGTTATTCTAAAAATGCTTTGTATCGTACCAAGATCGGAAAGCTATAAACAGCCGCCTTTGTTCTCAGACATGCCATTCACAGAATCGACCGAGCTCGGCCAAGACTACTACTACCCGGTAGTCAAAGAAGCAGTCCTCCGGGGCTTCATCACCGGTTACATAGGCGAAATAGACCAAGAAACCGGCCTCGCTCCGTTTAAACCTTTAAACACAATTTCGCGCGCTGAAGCGACAAAGATTGTACTGGAAGCACTTGAACATCAAAAAATTATAACCCTTAGAAACGTACAACAAGCTAAAGATGAAGCGTGGTATGAGCCTTACATGAAACTTGCAACGGACATAACACCAACACTTCTTGAAGAAAGCGCAGTGAAACAAACATACATCCTAACCCCGGAAGAAGCGGCAGATCCAAATGCGCCAATAACTCGCGCAGAATTTGTTGCACTTGCGGATCGTGTACTCCAAGCATTTGACTGCTATGAAATTGATGACGACAAAGATGGAATGCCAAGCGTATGGGAACTTCAGTACGGTCTTGATCCCTTTGATCCTTCAGACGCGAATCAGGACCCGGATAAAGAAGGACTCATTAATCTGGATGAATATCGCTTTGGAACGGATCCGTTTAATCCCGATACCGATGCCGGTGGAACAAACGACAAAGATGAAGTTGACCATGGAACAAACCCTGTAAACTTCCCTGCCGACGATCCTTTTGATGACGATAATGACGGACTTACAACCCAAGATGAAATAAATATTTATGGAACCGATCCGTATAACCCCGATACTGACGGCGGAAGCGTTATGGACGGACTTGAAGTTTCTCGTGGAACAGATCCTCTGGATCCTTCTGACGACTTACTCTCCATTGCAAGAGATCCCAGAAGCGGACTTGAAGAAGGTATTTATATTGTTGAAGAGGTATGTAATTCGTGCCCATGTGTATCCGCGATTGATCATAAAGCGGATTTAATACCAAGCGATCTTTTCTTTTCAATCATTAGTACAGCCGACCTTTCTACCATATTCGCAAAAAGCAATCAGCTTATCTTTAAAGGACTTAAATAACATATTATGAATATTCTCACACACAAAAAATCGATTATAAAATTCGGGACAATTGCTCTTCTAATAACGGCTCTGGGGCTTATCTTCGCGACATCTTTGCAGGCGGCCGATCCGACTCAAAGCGAAAAAGACATCAAATGTACTCTTGAAATGAAGCCGTTAATAAAAACCGAAGGTGAAAAGTTCAGATCATATCTGCAAGCACATTTTAAAAATAAGAATAAAAATTCCAGTCTTCTTGATTTAGCTTTAAAACGATTTGAGATTTACAAACAAACCCTCTGGAAAAAGGTTCAAGATTACTATCCGCAAGCGGGACTTCCGGTTCTTTCCGAATCAACAGATGCGCTTAAGTGCATACAACTGGTAAAGAATGATATTAATCTGTCCGAACAATTGCTTAAACAGTATTTTTTGGAAACATCGGATATCAAAACAACATCAACACTTATGACAAAACTTGAAGAAATAAATAAAAAACTGGATGCACTTAACAGAGAGGTAATAGAAATGCTCGGGAAATGGGAAACACTTAAAGATCGTATTCCTTGTTTCACGAGCAAATGTATTTCAGGTTAATAACTAAAATATGATATACGTAAAAAAATCAAAAATCTGGTTGGCTCTCATTATCGTCTTTTTTATCGTTTTTAACACGATATCTATAGAAAATCTTTATGCGGAAAGTACAAGCAACCCATACAACAATGATAAATTGACGTTCTATGAACTTCAAAAGCTATATCATACTCGAATCAATGACTTGTTCAATTCAAAAACAAAATTACTTGAAAAAGGTGAAAAAGGACCCGGAACAAATGCTATTCCGCAAGGAGACGAATGTGAAGAAAAAAACTACAGCACTTTCTGTTTGGCAATTACAGCCGCAAAAGAATATGAAAACTATAAAAAAGAACTTGAAGAACGTAAAGGTAACATAGAATTTACAGGGGAAAATATTTCAATAACGCTCGAGAAAGCTACAACAACAGCAATAAGTCAGGCGGCGGAAATCGATAATGAGCTTATAGCGGCAAAAAGAGCACTCGACACATCCATAAAAACATACAATGAATTAAGCATTGCGTACACAATACACTTACAATATAAAGAAGTAATCAAAAGTTTAACTAAATACAAAAACAAACTTTCGCAGTATTACGAACAAGTTGGAACCTATCCAAACAAGTTTGTCGACGCAACTTCACTATCATGCTTATAATATGAAAAAAACACTCCTAAACATTTCGACAATTCCCTTTATTTTAGCCATTCTATGGATGGCGCCGTTTGCCGGAACAATAAATATTAGTCAAGCGGCGGATTCGGATAAAAGAGCTATTGATGAGGTTATTGAGGAGGCAAAAGCAAAAAAGAGCAAATTTTTGGCTCACGACATGTATTTAAACATCTATGTTGAAATAAACGACAAACCGGAAAAGGCAGCTACAAAAACTGTTGCCGACAAATTCGGAATGAGCGAAGAACAAATAAGCAGTATCGCTAAAAACGGAGATTTATCTTCTCTATATGACGGATCAAAGACACTGGACAAAACGCACCAACAATACATTAAAATCCTGGACTCATACAACAAAGCGCTTGCAACGGAGAATCTCCGTACCGAACTTGAACAAGCCGTTAAGCCAAGCGAAATCTTCGCGGATGGTGACACGTCAAACTCAGACTTTGACTTAATTCACGACTTGTCTATCATAGAAGAAATTTTGTTTAATGAAAGGTCAAAAAGCGAATTTGGCGGAACTTTTAATTCTCCACTTGTCGACACGACGGATGCTGATGAACTTTCCGAACTTGCAGATCTATTTGATGATCCAAGCCTTCTAACTGAAGAAAAAGAAGATGAAGCCGAAGTTCCAAAGGAAAAAGATGAAAGTCTTAAGCCTCTGGAATGTCTTGAAGAAGACAACACGCTTACAAATTCTCTACAAAACTTTGAAGAAGAACAGGCTGCGCAAGCTGAACTTACAGAAAACGGCGCAAATGGAGAAGATTCTTCAGATAACGACAAAAACGAAGAAGAATTTCCCAAAGCACCTTAAGATAAATGGTCTTTGGATGATTTATGTCCGGATGGTGCTCCTTTCTGTATAGATATTGAATTTATTATGAAACAATCTTCACTTGGTCCGTTTAAAGGATCTAAAAGCGATTGTATCGAGTGTACGGTTCAAAAAATCAACAAAGCGTTCGATGACACACTTTCAAAACCGCTTTCCGCCAATAAGCTTACCGGGAACATACTTGAAATACCTAAATGTAAAAAAAGTCTTACCGTACTTCCGGCAAATATGAAGATTACAACGGTTGCTGTACCGGTTCCTCAATCTAACAATCTTTTCTCAACTTCAAGTATTGCGGAAGAATGGAAAAAGTTTAATGAAAGAACAAACCCGTTATGGTATCAAAAAACGGATAAAGCCGCCGAAGAAGACCTTAAGAAGGAAGATCCGTCGCAGGAAGATCGAGCTGCAAGGAAAGCTATCTCTGACGCAGGTCCCGATGCGACACTTGTCGACGTTCAAAAACGCACACAAGATATTGTAACCGGCGCAAAGAAACAAGCGGATAGAGAAACAAAACTTGCGAAACAGCAGGAAACTTCGGAAAAACAAAATCGTCATTATTCAAATATTTTACGCGAAATAACTACAATGAATCTTTATTTCCAAAGCATGAAGGAATCTTTCGAAAAAATGAAAACCCCATGTAGCGAATTAGCCAATAAAGCCAAATGCCAATGATGCAAACAGTTAAAAAAACAGTCGTAACATTTGTACTTGTAAGCGTAATCTCAATCGTCGCACCAATTGCAAATGCACAAAATACAGGTAAAGAACTGTTCTGTCAGCGTGATTGGGCATCGTTTATATCATCAGTTATCTCATACGACAGTTTCACCGAATATTGGCGAGATATGTTCTACAGATATAACAAAAACATTTGTTACTACTTTGACATCGACAATGTTCGAAAGCAAATCGAAAAGGCGCAAGAACAAATAAGAAACGCTTTTTATACATGCGACGCACAGCGTGCAGTGCAACTTAAAACAAGATATTATGAACTGGAAGCGGAATTATTCTTTCTGCGCAATTTTGTTGATATTTCAAAAAGTGAAATCAAGACAATTCCCGATAAAAAAATCCATGAAGCGCTTCGCGGTAATTTTGTGATAGGCAAATCATATTTCACGGAAGAAAGATCAACTGAATTATTTGAACAATTCAAACAAAAATACGGGAAACGCGTAGCAACTACATATAAAGAATGTAGCGATCCCGGGCTCGATGCGCTTACAAAGAAATTCAAGGATTTGAAGGCAAGTTTTCAAAATATGGCCGGCGGCAAAACAGAAACTTCATTAAAAGAGTATTGGAACAAAAGTCTAAATACTCCAATAAAACGAACAGGCAATTTTCTTGGTGGAATTTTGGATGCCAGAATCACGGGACTTCCAACAAAAATGGCAATCGATACAATCTACAAAGAAGTACAAAAAAATCTACCGCCGGACACGCAGCCAACACTTGAGTCTGTTCAAAATGCTATAGCAAAAGAAGAAGATGAATATGCCGCTAAAGTTGAACAAGCATCCTTATTGGCGGAATACGAAGCACTTTATAAGAACGGAACCGATAGAACGGCCAAAGATTTCGAAGAAAAATTAAAGCAATTAGATTCAATAATTAAAGGTACATATCCTGCATTCGACGCACTTATTAATTGTTCGAAAAAGGCTAAGAATAAACAATGCAAGAACTAGCCTTAAGCATTCAGCTTACATACTGCAAAAAACTCCCGGGGTAAATATGGGGGAGTTTCTTGCTAAGGCTTTTCTAGGGCTTGTATTGTAAGGGTCGAATAATACGGGGAGGGGTCTAACGATGCACGAGTGCCATAATTGTTCCTTTCAACTTTCCTTTAATCAGATTACTTGTATGCGGTCTATTCAATTTTTCGTTAATTTCCGAGATGTCACTCTTGCAGTAAGGGCATATATCTTTCATACTAGAGATAGCCTTACCGCAACTAATGCAATTAAAAATCATAAATAATTTATTCCAGGATGTAATGGTCGTCTTTTTCTCCGTTTGAGAGTGTATCTTCTACTTTAATATCTTCTTCAGTGGTTGCTTCTTGTTGCGTTTCTTGAGATGTATCTTTTTTATCCGAAGGAGAAGCCATGAATCTTTCTTCGAGAAATTTCTCAACATCGCTTTCTCGGATCCTCCACACTCGCCCCAACTTGATTCCTCTTAATTTTCCTTCTTTTATATATTTAAGGACCGTAAAGGGGTGCACTTGGAGAATCTGCGATACTTGCTCTGACGTGAGTAATTTTTCCGCCATTCGATATAAATTAGAGTAATTTTATACAATTTAGTTTAACTCTAATAAATTGTACCATTTCTAGGCAATCTGAGCAAGTTCTATATAAACAACCTAAATTTCAAAAAGCGTTATTATATATATCACAATTTAAATAACTTTTCAATAGTTTTGGCAAGTTTAATTTAATTTAATTAAATTTGATATATATTTGATACAATTTTATTAAATCTGATTAAAGGTCGTTAAATTTTGGCAAATTTCATCAAATTTAGACACTTACAGGCGTTTCAAGGTTTTTTTTGACTACTTATATGCTTTTTGTGGCTTTTGCGTTATATTGTATAAAATTTAGTTGACAGTGGTTTCACACAATTTAGCTTTTCGATTATTGTCGAAAGTAGATTTTCGTTGCGTAACAGGTTTACCGTCCCCGGGGATTAAAATTTTTATTAAAAATATTGCTAAAGACCGACTCTTATGGTCTCACAGGTTTACCGATCCCGGAATCTAAATTTTTTGGCAAATCGCCGGTTCCCGAGAAGCCAAAACGCAAAACAGGTTATAAAACGAATACGGAATTTATTAAACAAACCATATAAACCCGTCTTTGGGGAGATTTTTGCCGGCACTTACTACCTCTCCAGACTCTTCTTAAGCCACTGCCCCGTATAAGACTTTTTTACCTTGGCGACTTCTTCCGGCGTTCCAACAGCTACGATTTCACCGCCTTCGTCACCTCCGTTAGGGCCAAGATCGATTATGTAATCCACGGACTTAATTACGTCCAGATTGTGCTCAATTGTAAGAACCGTATTGCCCTTTTCAACTAATTGCACCAAAACGTCGAGTAATTTCTTTACATCATCGAAGTGGAGGCCTGTTGTTGGCTCGTCCAGAACGTAAAATGTCTTTCCGGTTGATCTTTTCGATAATTCAGAGGCTAATTTTATACGTTGAGCCTCACCTCCCGAAAGTGTTGTTGCCGGTTGACCGAGATGGATGTACCCGAGTCCAACCTTCTGCAAAGTCGAGAGCTTGGTTTTAATAGACGGAATGGCGTTAAAAAATTCGAGCGCATCATTCACGGTCATAGCGAGAACATCCGCAATGTTTTTTGAACGATAATTTATTTCGAGCGCCTCGTCATTGTACCTTCGCCCTTTACATACATCACACTGAACATATATATCCGGAAGGAAGTGCATTTCGATTTTTTTAAGTCCGTCTCCGCTGCACGCCTCACAACGCCCACCCTTCACATTAAAACTGAAGCGCCCTGCTTTATATCCTCGCATGCGTGCTTCGGGGGTATTGGCGAAAAGGTCTCTAATATCAGTAAAAACGCCTGTGTATGTTGCCGGGTTTGAACGAGGAGTTCGTCCAATTGGAGACTGATCTATGTTAATAATTTTATCAATTTGCTTGATATTCTTAATGGAATCGTGCTCTCCGGGCAGTGCTTTTGCGCCATTTATTTCTCTGGCGAGCTCTTTCACAAGTATATCGTTTATGAGTGTCGATTTTCCCGAACCCGATACTCCGGTAACTCCGATAAATGTTCCGAGCGGAATTTCAACATCCAGACTTTTTAAATTATGCTGACGCGCACCTTTTATAATAATTTTTTCTCCATTTCCTTTTCGACGTTTAGCAGGAACGGGAATTTCTTTTTTCTTTGCAAGATATTGTCCCGTAACCGAATTGGGATTTTTCATGATTTCATCGGGAGAACCCGCAGCTATAACTTCACCACCGTGTTTTCCCGCTCCCGGACCGATATCCAATATATAATCTGCGGCCAGCATTGTATCTATGTCGTGCTCAACAACAATTACGGTATTTCCCAGTTCGCGAAGAGATTCCATGGTCTTTATGAGCTTATCGTTGTCATTTTGATGTAATCCTATAGAAGGTTCGTCTAAAACGTACAAAACGCCCGATAATTTAGATCCAATTTGTGTCGCAAGACGAATTCGTTGCGCTTCCCCGCCGGAAAGCGTATTTGCGGACCTGTCCAACGTTAAATAGTTTAATCCCACGTTAGATAGAAACGATAATCTACTTAAAATCTCCTTTAAAATCGGTTTTGATATTTGTTCTTCCACTTTTGTGAACTTGATATGCTGGAAATGATCGGACGCTTCTTTAACAGACATTTTTGTTGCATCAATGATAGACGCATCCCCTATTGTTACAGCCAAAGCTTCCGGTCGCAATCTATGCCCTTTACAAGTCGGACACTTTAAAATCCGCATAAATTGTTCTATTTTCTTTCTTGTATAGTCGGAATCCGTTTCACGATAACGTCGTTCCAGATTTGGAATAACTCCTTCAAAAGTCGTATTATAGTCTCCACTAAAGGCAGACCCTTCATTTCGCTTAATATTCACTTTATATTTTTTGTCACTCGTACCGTATAGAACAAGCTTCAATTGCTCATTTGTAAGCTTTTTAACTTTATCATTCATAGAGAATCCATTATCCTTTGCCACTGCTTCCAAAATCCTGTTATACCAGGTCAAATGAGACGTTGTAGCTGACCACGGCACTATCGCTCCTTCCGCAAGCGTTAAATTCTTATTTGGAATAATCAGATCATAATCTATTTCGAGTTTTGTTCCAAGCCCGTGACACGTTGGACAAGCTCCGTGAGGACTGTTAAACGAAAAAGTCCTTGGAGAAATCTCCGGAATATTAATATTACAGCTCGGACACGCGAAAAGCTCGCTATAAGTGTCAATTTTTCCCGAGTCATGATCCATAACCATCATAATCCCATTTCCGTTCTTCAAACAAAGCTCTACAGAATCAGCCAAACGACTTCTGTCCGGATTTGGCATTTCAATTTTTTCACCGGAAGATAATTTTTTAATAATTCTCTTAAAATTCTTTACAACAAGACGATCAACAACTATTTCGATGTTATGCTTCTTGTTCTCGTCAAGATCTGGAATGTTTAAAACATTCACTACTTCGCCATCCACTCTCACGCGAACAAAGCCATCTTTTTTGATTTTTTCGAATACTTTTTGATGGACCCCTTTTTTGTCACGGATAACCGGTGCAAGTAGTAAAATTTTCTTTCCTTCGGGCATTTCCGCAATTGTCTCGACAATTTGAGATAAAGACTGCCTGGTAATCGCATTTCCGCATTCCGGACAGTGAGGCTTTCCGACTTTCGCGAATAACAGCCTTAGATAGTCATATATTTCAGTTACTGTTCCTACTGTTGAACGAGGGTTTCGAGGCGCGGACTTTTGATCAATCGAAATAGCGGGTGAAAGACCATCAATGGACTCAACTTCCGGTTTTTCCATTAATTGAAGGAATTGTCTGGCATATGTAGACAAACTTTCAACGTACCTGCGTTGACCTTCCGCATAGATGGTATCAAAAGCCAGAGATGACTTCCCCGAACCGCTTAAACCGGTAATAACCACAAGTTTATTGCGTGGAATTTCAACATCAATATTCTTTAGATTGTGGATTTTTGCACCCTTTACAACGATTTTATCGGATCCCATTCGAAAAGCCCTTAATAAATTTAAAGTGCACCACGAAAAAAGTGCAGCTATCAAAATATCATGCTTTTGGCGACTTGGCAATAAAAACGTAGCCGGATTGTCTAATGCTGAGAATTGGGCCGGAGTACTTAATACTCACTTGTACGTTGAGGTGCCAATTTCCCATATTTCTTCAAGTTCTCTTTTCTTTTTAAGAGATAAACGAGCGTCGCGTATCCGCCGGCCAGAAAAGGGATTATCATGAATGCCCACTCCATTTCCAGAAAAATGTTGAAAAATGCATGAAGGAGCGACGCGACAACCAATCCTTCAACGATTTTTTCATTACGAAACATTACAGGCCGCCGTATATGAAAAATTTTATGAAACAGCTTCATTATCGGATGCCGTTTTTTGCGTATCTCTTCTTTCCAAATCGGCTCCGCAAAACGAGCGACACCGTAGAAATAGCCAAAAATTCCGGAAAACATCACATGCGCGAACGTCGAGAAGAAGGATCTGAATATAAAAGGAAAAAACAATTGATCCATTCCGCGCATCGCGACAATATTATTAAAGTAAATGATGTTTTCAATAAATGCAAAACCGAGCGCAGCCACAATACAGAGTTCTATGGCATCATCTATACTGCGAATTCCCCTATTACCAACTATCCTTACCGGAACAATTTTTGACACCTCTTCTATTATACCAACAAACATAAATGTAACTAAAATTGGTAGCGGAATAAGCATAAAAGAAGAAAATCCTAAAATATCGGCATTTAGATTTCTGGTCCAAATAAAAGCATTTATCCATGGAAAAAACTGCCATAAATATTTATATAAAAGCAGCGGTGTCACGGAAATCATTCCGGCAACAAATGTGACAAGCACCAACTTTTTGGCTTCGGGATGCTTTTTAAGAAATATATATCCCCACATAATTATAGGGAGAAAAGCTAAAAACACACATATTCCTATTACTGCCGATTGTTCCATGGATTCAATTATTACATCATATGATTATACCATGTTTTGCGGCAATTGGCTAGCATAGGACGGCTTGATTGTGGTCAAAAGAAAAAACAGATGAGCTTCCCGGGAAGCCCGGTTCCGTACTAGTACGGAATTTGTTAAACAATGCGTTGGTTGATAAATCCCGGGATCTAAATTTTTTATCAAGTTTTTAGATTTCACCCGGGTTTTAGAATTCGTTACTGCAACTTTTCCGTATAAGTTTATTTTAGCTTTCCGTTCTCAATTTCAAATACCGAGGAGCCACGGAGGGGGAAATCATGATGGGTTGTGGTAATAAATGACTGAAATTCTTGAATCGCATCCATTAAAAACTGCTGACGTTTCTTATCAAGCTCGGAAAACACATCATCCAAAAGTAAAATTGGCTTTCTGCCGGTTTGTTTTTCTATATAAGCAATTTCCGTAAATTTAAGTGCGATCAAAAGTGTTCTCATCTCACCTCTGGATCCAAATTCACTAATACTATGTTCATTAAAATTATAAATCAAATCATCTCTATGGATTCCTTTTGTTGTCTGTGCATATCTTAAATCGTTTTGCCTCTGTTCTTTTAAAACATCAAGATAATCATTTTCGACAGTGGCCTTATAAGTAAGATTTAACTTGTCCTTTGTTTGCGACACGTTATTATAGTTTTTTTCAATAACTTCATTAAAAAAATCAACAAGTTCAAGCCGTTTTTTTAATATGTATGTTCCATATTTCGCAAGTTGTTGATCCCAAACATCCAACTCCTCAAGCAAAGATTTTCCCAGGTCAATCAAAAAGAGAGCTTTGTTTATTTGTTTAACAATACGATTATATTGAACAAGTGCGTCAAAATAAAGCGGATCTGCTTGCGATAAAATCGTATTCAAATATTTTCTTCTAAGCGATGGCGAAAGATAAAGCATATTCAAATCCTCCGGATGAAAAAGAACAATATTCAGTTGTCCGATAAAATCTTTTATTGAAACATCAACGTTATCTTTACGAAGATTTTTCTTTTCCATCGGAGCAACGCTCGCAAAAAACTCTAAACTAATTTCGTTATTTTCATGTGATGCGATACCGACTATCCTCGTAAAATCCTTCTCCCACTGAATTAAAGAAGTATGCTGTTTTGTTCTGAATGATTTCGCAAGCGAAAGAAGTGCGATGGCTTCAAGAAAATTTGTTTTGCCCTGCGCGTTATCGCCTATAAAAAGGTTTATGTTTTTTGTATCATCAAAAATGAGATCTACATTCCCGTAATTGCGATAATTTTCAAGTTTGATGCTTTTTAGCCGCATATTTTAATTAATTTCATCTGTCGCAGAGAAATCATACAGCCACCATGATATTTTGACAATATGCTCAATAACGGCTATCTTCTAAAAAGAAATATAGTTATTAAGTACCTTGTTATATGGCTAAAAAAACTTCAGCATCTCCGGAAATGGAGAAAATGAGACACTCATGCGCACATGTGCTTGCACAAGCTGTTTTGCAAATGTTTCCGGAAGCAAAACTTGGATTTGGACCTGCAATTGAAAACGGTTTTTATTATGATTTTGAACTTCCAAGAACGCTTATCCCAGAAGATTTACCGCTCATAGAAAAGAAAATGAAACATATTGTAAAGCAGAATCAAAAGTTTAAAAAATATGAAAAACCCATTAAAGAATCTATTACTTTTTTGGATAAAATAAATCAGGATTATAAAGTGGAAGCTGCCAATGATCTTGCGAAAGAAGGGCACGACACTATTAAATTTTTCGAAAATGTGGATCAAAAAGGGCAAGGAACTTTTGTTGATATGTGTGAAGGGCCGCATTTGGAAAGCACAGGTAAACTGGGTGCGTACAAATTAACTCATACTGCCGGCGCTTATTGGAAAGGGGATGAAAAACGTCCAATGCTTCAACGCATTTACGGTGTTTGTTTCGCTACTCAAAAAGAACTCGATGAACATTTAAAAAAGCTGGAGGAAGCGAAAAAAAGAGATCATAGAAAGCTCGGAACAGAACTTGAATTATTCACTTTCGATGAAGAAGTTGGCGCGGGTCTTCCTTTATGGCTACCAAAAGGAGCATACATTAGGCATAAGATAATGGAATTTGCGTTTAACACTTACCTCGCAAACGGATACGATCCGGTTTGCACTCCGCATATTGCGAATGTGGCATTATGGAGCCATTCGGGACATTTGGATTTTTACGGAGACAGTATGTACGGATCACTCACAATCGACGAAGAAGAATACAGATTAAAACCGATGAACTGTCCGTTTCATGTAAAAATGTACAACAATACTACTCGAAGTTATCGCGAACTTCCTTTCAGATGGACTGAAATGGGAACTGTTTACCGCTATGAAAGAAGCGGAACGCTTCACGGACTAACTCGTGTACGTGGCTTTACTCAAGATGACGCGCATATTATTTGCAGACCCGATCAACTTAAAGAAGAGCTTAGAAAAGCGCTTGATCTTACTTTATTTATCTTAAAAACTTTCGGGTTTGAAGATATTGAAATGAATGTTAGTGTTCGTGATCCCGAAAATAAGGAAAAATTCATTGGTGATGACAAACGATGGGAGCAAGCGGAAGATACTCTTAAAGAAGTTTTGGAAGAATCCGGATTTAAAGATTATGTTTACGATATAGGAGGCGCTGTATTCTATGGTCCGAAAATCGATGTTAAGGTTGCGGATTCAATTGGACGAATGTGGCAACTTTCAACAATTCAGTTCGACTTCAATCTTCCTGAACGATTTGGCATGACATATGTGGGAGAAGATGGAAACGACCATGTCCCTTATATGATTCATCGCGCACTTCTTGGTTCTCTTGAGCGATTTATGGGAGTTCTAATTGAACATTACGGTGGCGCATTCCCCGCGTGGCTTGCTCCAACCCCGATTGTCTTTATTCCGGTTGCGCAAACTCACGAAAAATATGCGGAAGAAATAATGGAAAAATTTAAAAAAGAAGGAATTCGCGCCGAAATGTATCCGGCAACGGATACTTTGGGAAAAAGAATTCGCGCCGCTGAAATGAAAAAGATTCCTTATATGGCTGTAATCGGAGATAAAGAAGTTGAAGGGAAAAGCCTTGCAATACGTGATTACAAGACTAAAAAACAGAATTCATACCCTGCCGCTAAATTCTTAAAGCAACTGGAGAAAGAAATTAGTCAACAGCAGTAGATGAAGAGCTGCCGGAGCTTGATACTTCAAGTAATAGTTTATTGCGCAACCTTTCTTCCGGATCAAGAGGATCTTCAATTGTTTTTTGAGCCAGGAATTCTTTCTTTCTTATGATATCTAAAAGCTTTGCCTCTTTATTTGG
Organism: Patescibacteria group bacterium; assembly: GCA_024275695.1. Classification (GTDB taxonomy): domain Bacteria; phylum Patescibacteriota; class Gracilibacteria; order UBA1369; family PNNO01; genus JAJRYP01. The sequence goes on from JAJRYP010000018.1 coordinate 22,891, forward strand.
ATCAGAGTCGATCATTTCAGCAAAATGTTTGCCAAATTCCCTAATGGAGTTATTAATCTGTTTTTGTTTTTTCTCATATTCACTTTGCAGACGATCACGTTCTTTCGGATCTTCAACATAAGGCGGAGGAGGATTTTTATCAAACAAAAGTTTAAATCTGGCATCATCCTGATACCCGTACGCTTCAATTACTTCTCTAATTGTTTCTTGCATCTCTCTCTGAAAATGCATTAAAGGACGACTGTCCCATACACATCCGGATCTAAAATCGGCATCTTTAAAGCGTTGAAACGATCTATTACTCCTTTCATAACGATCATCTAAAATTGCGTCATACCTCATAAAAGCGTTAAATGCGTTAATAATTTTTTCTTTATATTGTCCGGATAAATCGAATCCGGCTTCCCCAAGCATTTTTTCCTGATCATACTTGTTTGCAAGACTGTTCAAACGAATACCGAATCCCAAATATGCGTTTTTGTAACCCTGAATTGTAAACTTCTTTGAAGATCCGGATGAGTTTGAACATATATCATCAATTGCTGATTCTTTTAATGCCGGAATATAAAGCGGGGTATCGTCATGATCCATTTTCTCTGCATTACGAATACCTTTTTCAAGCCTTATTTGAAGCGCGTCCGATGTTAATACTTCATCCCATAGAAACTTAACGGCTGTCTTCGGAGGCCTGTAATTATCCGCGGCGGCCGTTTCTCTCCATCTTTTCGTAAACGCTTCAAAATCAGCTTTGACCCATGGCCCCGTTACAAATTTTCCCGGATCTGTCGGGTGTCTTCTCGGTGTTTTATCTGTAAAATAATCGATTGCCGGAAAGTTATTACAATATTTACTAATAAATCTACCGATCCTTTCCCATCCCATAAGTGTCCTCCCGTTGCTTTCCAAAGTAGCGCCCATGAGTAGATAGTACACTTTGTCATCCGGATTAGCCTTCCCCGCTTCTATAATAAAACGCAACATTCCCTCAAATTCGGACGGATCCACAAATTCTCCGTTCATATGTTTTTCAAGTAAAAAAGCAAGCTCACCTGCAATACCGCCGGTATTCTTCGGATCGTTTTCAAGCTCTTCCGCCTTGTTATATGATTTCTGGATATTATCTTCAATCACGCTATCGTTTTGACGCTTCCAACCAATATGACTTCCTTCGCCCCAAATGCTATCAATAGCTTCGGGTAATAAATCCATACCTGTCTTTCCCTCCACATCTCTACCCGCAAACGTACCGATGCCCTTTGCATAAGGTTGAGTAGGATCGCTTGTATAATGAAGCGGCCATGGAATTTGGTGATATTCATCCGCGAATTTATTTATTGTCATCCATAATTTCGGATTATCGAATCTGATCATTCCTTTTTCGGCAAGCGCGTTCAAACATGCTTTCGCCTGGTCCTGATTTCCTGTCGCATATAAAGTATCTTCAATTTGCCAAACTCCCCACTGATCCATAGCATCTTTGAACTGACCAACTTCTTCGTTTTCCGCTTGTTGATTAACACGTTCAAACTCGGTGCCAAACCACGGAATTCCCTGACCGATAGCCGAATATCGTTTTTTACGTCTTCTCTCCCAGTTACGGACATAATACTCATATCCCGATTTAAGAAGTTGTCCAAGATCATCTAAAGTTAAAAATTGTGTTTCATTCCAAAATTTGCGCAAGAAATTATAGCTCGGTTGCTGAGCCTGAAGCGGAGGTCTGTCTTTAAAGACGATCTCCGGCAATTCTCCTTCTTCTTTACCGGGGATATGCACAGGCCCCTGTCCTTCGCGAATATTAATTTTTTCAATATCTTCACGCCATTTTGCGGGATCTTCCAAGCGTTCTTTCGCACTTTCGGCACGCTCTCTTATCTTTTGTTTTGTTTCTTCATCATTTGGATCTACATTCCCGTACTTCACGCATTTGTTTACCTCATATTCAGGATCGTATCTTTCAAGTTCATATTGATATACCCATCTGAGAAATTCGCTGAATGTAAAAGTTTTTTCCATGTTTCCTCCCACATTTAAACGAATCTCTCCCTTAGATTGATCAACTAGATCGATTCTATAAAGAGGACTTCCCGGAGCTTCAGAATAAATAATTTCTCCGCGCCGGAGTTTAATTGGACCGTGACATTCCGGATCACTGGATAAAAATTTTCCGGTTTTTGTATCTTTAACTTGATAGATCGCGTTTAATTGTTTTGAGTATTCATCAAGTTTACTCTGCAAATCTTGCTGTGACATTTCCGGTATCGCGTAAGTTAAATTCAACCATTTCGCAAATTCAGCATATGTCATATGATTTTTCTCCTCATCCTCAGCAAGATCAACTGTTTGAAATCTGCTTCTGTAAATTACAGCTTCACCGAAGGTTACACCCGAGGCATCCATTTGAGTGATTTCCACTTTTTTGGTTACCGGGTTTGGATGTCCTTTTTCATCATAGTCGAAACCTTTGTATTCAAGGGTGAAAGGAGGATCTCCAAATTCAAGCTGCATTTCCTTCATATGACGTACGACTTCGGGCAATTGTTCTTTCCTTTCAATATCAGGCTTTAAATCATGTACATTCACGAAATCTTTAAGCATCTTCGGAGACATGGTCTGCCACTTGGCGGAACCCTCTTTTTGTAATTCTATCCAAACACCTTGCCTAACGGATTTTTCATCATCCGGATCGGTTTGATCGTTCACATATATTTTTTTAATTATCCATCTTTGAGTTTTTGCTTTCACGAATTCTCTTCCGGTTGATTCATCCTGAGATAATCTAAGTGTATCGCCCGTAAGAACCTGTTTTTCTTTAAGCGGAATTCCGACATATCTTTCCGATTCTTTAATAGCTCGCTCATCCAAGTGTTTTTTTGACACTTTTTCTTTAAAATCCCACATCACTTCTTTCACATCGTTGATAGTTCTAAGCATTTCCCATTCTTTTTCCGCGATTTTCTCAGCAAGGGCCATTACGAGTTTTCCGTATTGATTAGCTTTCGCAATGCTTATATGTTTAGTTTTATTTGTTAAATTGTATGACGTATTGCGTAATGTCCATGCAACATTCGGCACTTTTGGCCTATATTTGCTTAGAGGACCCTGCTTTTTTCTTCTTGCAGCCAAATCTTTGGCGTAACTGTATTCCGAGATAATATCCTCAACTACCGAGCGCATTCCTTTAAATATTTCAGATTCTTTATCACGCGGTTCTCCCAACTCTTTTTCAACAAAATCAAGAACAAGATTTTCTATTTGATTGTTTAAAGGATTCAGCTCTTCAATAAGAGTGCTAACCTTTGTTCTTGCTTCTTTAATATGCTCTTCCGTAATGCCGGGAGGCGGATGGTAGCCAAGTTCGTCGATAATTCTTAGAGTGCCCTCAACACGATCTGCTGTTCCTTTCGAAACATGTACTACTTCCGGAGCAGGTTCCGAAGGTTCTTCTTCTTTTGCGGTTTCAGTTTGACTTTCCGACTTTTGCGGAACTTGCGATTCTTGCGGTGCATCGGCTTCCTTAGCTTCTTCTTCTTCGGACGAATCGTCTTCGGTAGTGCCATCTTCATCATCTCTTCCTTCGCCTTCCGATCCGTTTGCAAAATAAATCATACGTTTTTCACCAAAAAGCGATGCCTCTTTGTATGAAGAAGTTTGTAGGAGTAGCCTGGCTATTTGTGAATAAAGCGAGTCGAACATATTTTTATTTTAGTTTTTGTTTTTGTTTGGATATGTGTTTTTGAAGCGCTAAAGCAATAAATATTAAAGTTTCACAGGTTGTCCGAATTTTGGTATTTTTTTAATCATATAAAATTTAAGGAATTTGTCAAGAGGCAATTTTACGTAGGAATATGTTTACTCATCTTTCCATAATCCTTGACATGTTTACTTGCGGCTTTTTTTAATACATCATCCACACAATCTTTGACTCTTTTAAATGCTTTCCCATCAGCTGTTTTCTTCCCTTTAAGTTTTCTTGAGTAAGCTGCTAATGCAGTTTTAAGAGCCGCTACGGTTGCGGGTTTGGTTTCGTCGTAATTTCTAACAGCAGTGCTAATTGCGTTTAATTCTGTTCCATTTCCATCAACAGCAATTTTTAACTCCTCATTAGTCATACCAGTCGTTTTACTACCATTACGCGCTCCAAGTCCGTGTGTTGATGCCAAGCCTTTATTCATCGTCGACAACGGAGCGGCTGTTGCACGAGGAGCTGTAGTTTTGGCAGCTGCTCCGCCTGCAAATCCGGCACTACTAATGTTAATTCTTCCAAGCCATTGTTGAATAGTTGACCGATTATATCCACCTTTTTTAAATGTCTTAATAATTTCGTCAATATCAGACGTTCCAAAAACTTGCCGCCTTACAGCTGTTGGGAAAAACTTTTCAAGTTCAGCTGTTTTCCCCTGCTTTCTCAATCTTTCCAAAGCTTCTGCAAAGGCTGAAGATTGTGCCTTTTCATGGAGCGTTTCCCTATGTTTCACAAGAATATCCTTTGCACCCTGAAAACTCGTAATTCCTCTTAATGCGCGTGGATTTCGCCATTCTCCTGTAATAGCGGCAACTTTATTCCTTCCAGCTCTTTCCATTTCTAGAAGTGGTTTTTCCGCCAATGCCATTGTTTCGGCAATCGACATTTTTTCTTCACCACGTTTACCGGGAATAAGAGGTACGTATTTTGCAAGGCCAACAACACGTCCTCCAAAACCCTGAACTTTCTGTTTTATAAAGTCTGTCAGCGGACCTGCCATTGATTTGCCGGCATATATAAATACTCCCATCCACACGACAGCAACGGTCCCAATAGCCATTACAAGTCGCTGCAAATCGCCAATGCCCGATGCGTCTATTTGAAGTACTTTTGCCGAGTTTCCTAATACTTGTACTGCACCTTTATCCGTAGCTACATTTTTATAAGCATCAAGCATCATGTACCCAATTGTAAGCGGTATGGCAATCATTATCGGAGCAAAAGTATTGTTTATAAATTTTTCCTTCATATCTCCACCGCTTCCAATTAGATTAGGCAAAACAAGCTGAATTGCAAATACTGGTGAGACAGCAATAAGAACCCATAAAACGACCAATCTTGTCAGCAGCACCGCAAGTAGCGCAACATATGCCGACCCATAAACAACATACAAAATAACATTGAATAACAGGTTAAATGTAAGCTTATTTATGTCAAATGTTACTTTTGTAACGTTGCCTTTTGTATCTTTTTCTTCTACAAATATATTACTCACTTCATCGAGTTGGTTAATATTCATCATCTGTATTGCAAGAATCATAGCTGCATTTCTAGAATTGAATTTGTTAAAATAATCTATCCCTCTTTGGGTATATTGCCATTGTTTATTTTCATTAACCGTACAAATTACTTCTGCAGTAGGTTTTTTGGGATCTTGTTTAGGAGGTTTATAATCCTTAGCTTCACCAAATAAGTTTCTACATATTGATAGCATTTTTTTCTTTTGGTCCTTATCCATTTCACTCAAGTATTCATCTACATGAAAATTGTCCCCAATATCGGGTATTAAACCCGTATATCCAAGCTTAGTTTCAATAGAGGCCGGCATGGCAAAAACAGCAACAGTAAGAACATTAGTAACATCCAGTACTATCTTCATGGCAATAAACGAAAAATTTACTGCTATAAGCCCAATAATAAACTTAGGCAGTATCGACTTTAATGAGAATTTTTCATCTTCTATTCCAAGTACATTTATAAGAGCCAGTCCAACCAGAATCACTACAAAACCTATGTTTACAATATTTCTTACTTGCACCCAAATACTTAATAAACGATCTTCCATTCCCGAACTGAACAAGAGATCATTTCCCAACAAACCTCCAATCATTAATAAAACAGGCCATAAAAGCTTCTGTAACAAAAGTAGAGTTGTTTGCAAGAAGGCTGCAAGATTCCGAAGAAAGGTTGTTAAAGCATCTGATATATCTATACTCTGCGCGTGAGCTGTTGCAGGAACGAGTACGAGTATCAGCACAAGTATAATTATTAATTTTTTATTTATTTTTATTTTTCTCATGGAGATATTTTAAGTAAAAAATAGTGTAAAGAATGATCCTCCCAAGGCGGCTGCCCCTGCAGCTCCCGTGATCAGAGCAACGCGTTTTAAAGGATTAATCTGCTTTCTCCCTTGCCTTCTCCTCGCAGCCGCCACTTTTGGTTGCTGTGGCCGAGTTTCTCCTCTTCCTCTCTCTTTTGTTTCCGCACCTTCACTCCCTCTTCGGCCTTCCCGGTAAGCTCTTTTTGCTCCCATCACACCGGCTTTTCTTCTAACAGTCGCCTTTCCTCTTTTTATAACATTCCCGCCTTTTGCAGTCATAACGCCCGATGCTTCAACTCCTGTTCTGATTCTCGCTTCCGGTGGAGTAACCGCCGGCAAAACCGTCTTTGTTGGCATTTTTGGTTCCGAAGCCGTGCGTGGAAGACCTTCAACTCTTCGTCCCGGAATGCTCGGCTGCCGCATACGTCCCCCTGTAGGAAGAGGCGCGCCTGTCGGAGGCGCGCCTCCCGCACTTTTAGGTTCGCCGCCAATTTTAATCTGATGTACTTGTTTCGGTGAAAGATTTTGCTTAACAAAGTAGTCCTTTATGTCTTTATCATTTACCCAAAAACTCTTTGTCGGCCGATCAACAAAAGTGAATTTATAGTTTCGTCCATCAGGTCCAATCGGCTTAGCAGCACTAAATTCAACCAGCAGTTTTGTTCTTCCTTTTGTCACATAAAACTTAACAACTCCTGCCGAATCGATCGAGACCTTTCCTGTAATGTCCAATTTAGCCTCTTTGAATCCCTCACGTATTTTTCTAAAAAGACTTTCCCAAATCGACTTAATCATGCCAAGCAAGTTACTTCCCTGTTCTTTTCCGGGCTGTGCTTTCCCTTCTTCGTCTTGCGGCGGATTCATCAAGACCACCTTCGTTCCGCCTTCTGTAGTTTCTTGCGTAAAAAGAGTTTCCATTAACGCGCCTCTTGCTCCCTCGGATTGCTGTGCTTTCTCAACTTGAT
>JAJRYP010000019.1 GCA_024275695.1 Patescibacteria group bacterium
AAAAGAAGCCCCACCATAATGGCAGGGCTTCGACTGGGACTTTGAAAAATTGCTCGCTAACGCTCGCAACCGGTTAATCCATAATTTTAGCTACAACTCCGGCTCCAACAGTTCGTCCACCTTCACGAATCGCAAATCTTTGACCTTCATCCATAGCGATTGGCGTTCCAAGTTCAACTTTCATGTTTACTTTATCTCCCGGCATTACCATTTCAACTTCAGGAGGAAGTTCAATTGAACCGGTCACATCAGTTGTTCGGATATAAAATTGCGGTTTGTATCCTTTGAAGAACGGAGTGTGTCTTCCACCTTCTTCTTTAGTCAGAATGTAAACCTCGGCTTCGAATTTAGTGTGCGGTTTAATTGTTCCCGGTTTTGCGAGTACTTGTCCTCGTTCAATTTCATCTCTTTCAATACCACGTAGAAGGATACCAACATTATCACCGGCACGACCTTCATCAAGAAGTTTTTTGAACATCTCAACTCCCGTAACCACCACTTTTCGTGTCTCTTTAATACCAACGATTTCAACTTCGTCGTTTATTCTAACAATACCTGTGTCTATACGACCGGTAGCAACAGTTCCGCGACCTTTAATTGAGAATACGTCTTCAACCGGCATTAGGAAATCTTTATCGATTTCACGTTTTGGTTCCGGAATATATTCATCAAGAGTTTCAAGAAGCTTTACGATAGGTTCCGCATCCGGCCCTGTCGGATTCTCAAGAGCTTTAAGGGCAGATCCTCTGATAACCGGTACTTCGTCACCGGGGAATTCATATTTGGTCAAAAGTTCACGTACTTCCATTTCTGCGAGTTCCGCGACCTCAGGATCAGCTTGATCCATTTTATTTAAGAATACAATAATGTAAGGTACGTTTACCTGACGAGCAAGAAGGATGTGTTCTCGTGTCTGCGGCATAGGTCCGTCAGCAGCGGATACAACCAAGATTGCTCCATCCATTTGAGCCGCTCCGGTAATCATGTTTTTTACGTAGTCCGCATGTCCGGGACAGTCAACATGAGCATAATGTCTCTTGTCAGTTGTGTATTCCTGGTGAGAGGTTGCGATAGTAATACCTCTCTCGCGTTCTTCAGGAGCATTGTCGATTTGATCGAAAGCTACAGCAGAGTTGCTTCCTGAAAATTTAGCAGCAGCTACAGCTGTAATAGCAGCTGTAAGTGTTGTTTTACCATGGTCTACGTGCCCAATGGTACCAACATTAACGTGTGGCTTACTGCGGTCAAATTTTTCTTGATCAGCCATTTTATAGGGTTATTAATGGTTACATATATGCCGGACTTAAATCCCGGCGCTAAGTGATTCTAGCGAAATTGATTTTTAAATGCAAGGTTATTTTATGCACGTTTATTCATTCCGGCTCTTTCGGCAACAACTTTTTCTTCAACATTCTTGGGAACTTTCGCGTAATGTCCGAATTCCATGGTCGAAGTCGCTCTTCCTTGAGTCATTGAACGTAAATCGGTGGTGTATCCGAACATTTCGGAAAGCGGGACTTCACATTTAATAAACTTTGCGTTTCCACGATCTCCGCTTTCGATGATTTGTCCTCTTCGCGAACTTAAATTCCCCATAACATCTCCAAAGTATTCTTCCGGAGTTACAACTTCAACATTCATAATAGGTTCAAGCAATACCGGATTGGCGGCCTTGGCGGCATTTTGGAAACAAATGGATCCGGCGATCTTAAACGCCATTTCCGAAGAATCCACGTCATGATACGATCCGTCGTAAAGTTCAGCTTTTATGTCGACCATTGGATAGCCGGCAATTACACCGCGTGTCATTGCTTCCTGAACACCTTTATTAACGGCGGGAATATATTCTTTTGGAATTTTTCCTCCGACTATGCTGTCTTTAAATTCATATCCGGCACCCGGTTCTTGCGGACTAATGCGCATAAGCACATGACCGTATTGACCGCGACCACCGGATTGTTTCGCGTATTTTTCTTCCATTTCAACTTCCTTTTGAATTGTTTCTCTATAGGCAACCTGCGGTTTACCAACATTAGCTTCAACCTTAAATTCTCTTTTTAGACGATCAACAATAATTTCAAGATGAAGTTCCCCCATTCCGGAAATGATAGTTTGAGCGGTTTCTTCATCGGTATAAGTCTGGAAAGTAGGATCTTCTTCCGCAAGTTTCTGAAGAGAAAGCCCCAGTTTTTCCTGGTCTGCTTTGGTTTTTGGTTCAATGGCGATAGAAATAACCGGTTCGGGAAATTCGATTGATTCCAAAATAATCGGATGACCGTCGTCACATAAAGTGTTTCCCGTCATTGTGTTTTTCAAACCGACTGTCGCGGCAATATCACCGGCTTTCACTTCCTTGATTTCTTCACGGCTGTTCGCGTGCATTTGCAGAATACGACCGATACGTTCTTTTTGATTTGTTGTTGTGTTGTAAACGTAGCTGCCCGCTGAAAGTTTTCCGCTGTAAACACGGAAGAAGCATAATTTACCTACGTAAGGATCCGTTGCAATTTTAAACGCAAGCGCGGCAAAGGGTTTGCTTTCATCCGCTTCACGTACTTCTTCTTGGTCGGTTTTTGGATTGATTCCTTTGATAGGTGGAATATCAAGAGGTGACGGAAGATACTCCTGAACAGCATCAAGAACCAGTTGCACGCCTTTGTTTTGCAGAGCCGTTCCGCAAAGCACGGGATACATTTCGTTGGAAATAGTCCCTTTTCTTATTCCACGTTTAATATCTTCGACGGTAAATTCTTGTCCTTCAAGATATTTTTCCATTAATTCATCATCACATTCGGCCGCTTTTTCGATCATGATGTTCCTGTATTCCTCAACTTTTGATTTCATATCCTCGGGAATATCAATTTCAACAACATTCTCACCAAAATTACCTTCAAATTTATAGGCCTTTTGTTCAATTAAATCGATAACACCTTCAAATGTGTTTTCCGCGCCAATCGGAAGTTGGATAGCAATCGCTTTATCGTTTAATCTTTGATGAATCGAATTAAGACTCATATAAAAATCCGCACCTGTTTTATCCATCTTGTTGATGAAAGCCATCCTCGGAACTTGATATTTGTCAGCTTGTCTCCATACCGTTTCAGATTGAGGTTCCACGCCTTGAGATCCGTCAAACACAACAACACCACCATCAAGTACACGAAGCGAGCGTTCCACTTCCGCGGTAAAATCAACGTGTCCCGGAGTATCAATAATATTAATTCGAACATCTTTCCAGAAACATGTTGTAGCAGCGGAAGTAATTGTAATTCCACGTTCTTTTTCCTGTTCCATCCAGTCCATGTCGGCGGCACCTTCGTGAGTTTCCCCAATTTTGTGCTTCTTTCCGGTGTAGTAAAGAATACGTTCGGTAACAGTTGTTTTTCCCGCGTCAATATGAGCGATAATTCCGATATTTCGGAGCTTTGTAAGATCTTCAGTCATACTAGTCTGTTTATCTAAATTAATAAAAAATAAGCGTTTTTAGAAAAGCGCCAGAGGTATTATATGTAGTCAATGGTAAAAGTCAATAATTAGTGTTTGAAATTTCAATCTATTCATTATTTGATGATAACGAATAATATTAATTGAGGAATTTTCGTGAGCTGTACAAGTCGAACTTTTTCACACACTGCTGTCCGGTAAAGATTTGTAATTTTTAGGCATGGGAAAGCAAGACATTTCTGATCATTCACCCTTTTTTAAGGGGTTAGAAAATAGTGAGGCTTGAAAGATGGCATCGGGAGGAGGATAACGGCGACGGAACACGACAAATTCCCGTTCCACATTCTTGTAGTGATCGTCGTACCAATCAATG
>JAJRYP010000020.1 GCA_024275695.1 Patescibacteria group bacterium
AGGGAAAATTAAAGAATACGGAAAAGCAACTCTACATATTCAAAAAAAAGAAGGAATTTTTAAAAATCTTGATGATAATCAAGTTGTTTGGATGAGTCACGGAGATGAAGTCACAGAGCTTCCGGAAGGCACGGAAATAATCGGATCAACAGACTCCTGTAAATACGCCGCGGTTGCGGATTTTACAAAAAATTTATTTGGAATTCAGTTTCACGCAGAAGTTACACACACAAAAAACGGAACAAAAATTCTGGAAAACTTTCTTGATGTTTGCGACGCGAAACGTAATTGGTCGCTTGCCCATTTTATTGATCGGCAAATAATCGCAATTCGTGAACAAGTTGGTGACAAAAGTGTATTTATGTTGATTAGCGGAGGTGTGGATTCAACAGTTGCTTACGCGTTAATTCAAAAAGCGATCGGACCGGAAAGAACTTACGGACTTTTTGTTGATACGGGCTTTGTTCGACTACACGAACGCGAAGAAGTCGAGGAAGCATACAAAAAGGCCGGTATTGAAAATGTTCATTTCTATTATGGAGCCGATACTTTTTTCGAACGTCTTAAAGAAGTTTACGAACCGGAAAAGAAGCGCCGGATTATTGGAGATACTTTTATTGATATACAAAGAAAAGCAGTTAGAGATCTTGGGATTAATCCGGAAGAATGGCTGCTCGGACAAGGAACAATATATCCTGATACAATTGAAACCGGCGGCACAAAACATGCTGATAAAATAAAGACGCATCACAATCGTGTTGAACAAATTCAACAATTAATTGAAGAAGGGAAAATAATTGAGCCGCTAACTCAGCTTTATAAAGACGAAGTTAGAGAAGTTGGAAGACAACTTGATGTCTCTCGGGAAATTGTATGGAGACATCCGTTTCCGGGGCCGGGTCTCGCGGTTCGCTGCCTTTGTGCGCAAGAGGATGATTATCCGGAAAATCACGAAGAAGCTGAACAAAAGATTAATGAATTCCTTTCAAAATTTGATTTGAACGGACGAATTTTGCCGATTAAAAGTGTAGGCGTTCAAGGAGATGCAAGAACGTACAAACATCCGTTTTTGTTGCAGCTTCATAAAGATCAGGAACGAAACTGGGAAAAATTGGCTAATATTTCAACGGAAATCACAAATAGATTCGGCGAAATAAACAGAGTGCTTTTGAGGCTCTTTCCAAAAGGAATTGTTCAGATGAAAATTAAACCGGGATATTTAACAAAACAGCGCATCGAGTTACTTCAAAAAGCGGACTATCGCGTAACGCAATTCATCAAATATCATAAAATGTACGGTGAGATTTGGCAGTTCCCAACTGTGCTTCTTCCATTAAGCTTGAATGATAAAGACGGAGAGTGTGTTGTTTTGAGGCCGATTTGTTCGCAGGAAGCAATGACGGCGAGCTTCTATGAAATGCCATGGAAATGGGTAGATGAACTAACGGACAGCTTTAGGGAAATGCCTGAAATCGACGGTGTTTTCTATGATTTGACAAACAAGCCTCCGGGAACTATTGAGTGGGAATAGTTTCATCCAATGCTTGGTTACTCGGTAAGTGCCGGTTACCGGGTAACTGCCACTTACTTGGTAACTCTCTCCACACTCCCCCTAATTTCTCCCGAAATAGAAACAATTCCTTCAATTTCTTGTAATCTTCGAAATATTTCTTCAATTTTTTTCATTTGAATATCGACAGGTAGATATTCCGGATTCACAGCAAGAAATTCTCCGAGCTGAAGCAGATTGCTCACGGTTTTGTCGTCTTTATTATCTAAAGGCTCATTTATAATTTCATCAATAAGATGCGTCTTAATATCATAAGCTTCGAACGGTATTAAACGTTTTAAAAGTTTTTGACGGCTATCAATGCTTGTTTCAACAACTTTTTTTAAAGCATACGAAATTAGATCTTCACGGGAATATCCCATTTCTACAATTCTTCCGTCAGCGGGTGGCAAAACGGCGTCCTCTCTTTCGTTTAAAGCTTTGGCAATCAAAAGTAACATATTCACATCTCCCATTTGATTAATCCAATTAAGCCATGCTTCCGCCGAGCTTCGTCCGGTCGTAAGTAACGGTAAAGTATCCTGTTTTTGTCTTGTTTCAGATGACATTTTTATATAGTTAAATCAAGATAGTCATTATAAATATTTTAACAGTTTTGTCAAGCGCCTACCTTTTGAAAGAAATTTTTTACCAAAAGTGTAGTAATATATTGATAGACCCTCCCTATTTTTACATGAATCAGAATACCCGAAAAACCGATGAACAGCTGGTTGCGGCCAGCCTTAAGGATAAAAACACATTTGCCGAACTTGTGCAGCGTTACGAGCAAAAACTTTCGCGCTATATCAAGCGTCTCACAAATTTGAATAGTCAGTCCGTTGAAGATATTTTGCAGGAGGCGTTTATCAAAATCTACAAAAATCTTAATAATTTTGATCCGACTTTAAGCTTTTCCAGTTGGGCGTATAGAATCACGCACAACGAAACACTTAATTACATCCGAAAGCATAAAAATAGAAATACGACACCTCTCGAAACTGATAATAAAGACTTGGCAAACCTTATCGACATCCTGGAAAGTGATACAAATATAGAAGCCGAAGTCGCTCAAAAAGAAATTGCCAAAAAAGTTCGTTTATTAATAAAAAAACTCCCAAAAAAATATCGTGATGTCATTATTCTGTATTATCTTGAAGAAAAAGAGTACTCGGAAATTAGCGATATCCTTAAAAAGCCAATGGGAACAATTGCAACCTTGCTTAATCGGGCAAAATCAAAATTTAAAACACTTGCTCTTAAACATAATATCGTAACTTAAGATTTCATGACCAAAATAAGCAAATCGGTTATCGACAAAATTGATGAAAAACACATTAAACCCATTCCAAAATGGCAGTTTGTTCTTATGAATGTGGCTATGTGGACTCTTTTTGTTGCAACTATTTTGCTTGGTGGAATTGCAACCGGCATCGTTATTTTGAAATTGTTTAATACCCAATGGGCGCTTGTGCCGCGTGTTGGTAGCAAATTCTTTATCGTTCTCCCTTATATTTGGTTTGGACTTCTTGCTTTAATGATTTTTATCGGATCAAAAATATTTGAAAGAACGAAAAAAGGATATAAGTATAGTCATTGGACAATCGCGGGCGTTAGTATTTTAGCTTCCATTATTATTGGTTGTATTTTTTACGCGACTCATACGGCGGAAAATGTTGAAGAAACCATGCAAAGACATGTTCCGGCATATAAAGAGCTTCAGAAAATACGTGAAAAAGTATGGCACGCACCCGAAGAAGGAATGCTTCCGGGAAGAATAATTGAAGGAAGTTCGGAAACTTTAATTATTTTGAATGACTTAACCGGCCAAACCTGGGAAGTTGATATTGAAGACGCACGAATGCCTTTAAATATCAGATTGAAGGTTAATATGCCCGTTCTTGTTACAGGAGAAAAAACAGGCGACTTTGAATTTAAAGCGGACGCAATCAGAGCTCATCGAAATCTTCCGCCTCCATTGGAAAGGGCGATAAGAAGGCAAAGATAAAAAAAGTGAAAGAAATTGGAAAGGCATGTTGTAATAGATAATGTAAGCGCTTACAACATTCATTCTTTAACAACATAGTCATGAAAAACTTAAACAAAATATTGGCAATAACCGGGATCGTTGCAGCTTTAGCTATAACAAATGTCGCATCGGTAGCGATGGCCAATGCGGAGGAAGAAGTTAATCAATGGGAAGCATCTCGAATGCACCGAATGCATAAACCGCCAATGGATCCGGAAAAACTGGAAGAAATGAAACAACACAGGGAAGATGTAAAAACGGCGGTTGAAAATGGAGACTACGATGCATGGTATGCACTAATGTCTGAAAACGAACGTGCCGGGGACATTCTTGAGATTATCAACGAAGACAACTTCCATCTGTTAGGTGAAATGCACGAAGCAAGAGAGAACGGTGATTTTGAAACAGCAAAAACAATCGCCGACGAGCTTGGTCTTAAAAGGCCAATGAAGGGAAAATTCAGAGGTGGAATGAGAGGACAAAGATGTCCGGTATAACAATAATTATGATCTTAAGTTAGGGAGAGAGGAAAGCGGCAACCGAGAGGTTACCGCTTTTTTTGTATCGAAGCCGTTGAGTAAATAAAGTTAGCTAATAAAGTTAAAGAAATATCCAATAATGATTATTCCAATTGCTACGCTACCAAAAAAGATAGCAAGTAATTTTACAGTCATAACTCTCTTTAAAATAATTGCTTCGGGCAGAGACAGTCCCGCAATCGACATCATAAATGCCAGTGAAGTCCCGAGAGGCACACCATTTGCCGTTATGCTAAAAATTAAAGGCACTACGGTTGAGCACCCCGCGTAAATTGGTATCCCGACAATAGCAGCTATTGGAACAGATAGAATGTTGTACTTGCCAATATATTCCATAAAAAATTCCCGAGGAACAAATCCATGGATTACAGCTCCGAGCCCCACTCCTCCCAAGACATAAGGTAATAACTTTTTAAAAGTTCGCAAGCCTTGTTGAAATGCAAAATTAATCTTATTTCCGAATTTTTTAGGCATCTTGCTTATCTTTCTTATACCGGAACCATTGTTTAAAATTATTTCTTTGTCGAGTTTTAAAGAACCTAAAAATAATCCTGAAACAACTCCAAGAGCAAGACCTGAAAAAGCATATAAAAATGCTAACTTCCATCCAAATAATCCACCCATAATCACAAAAGCAACTTCATTAACAAGCGGAGACGTAATTATGAAAGAAAAAGCTATTCCCAAGGGTACTTTTGCTTTTAAAAAGCCAATAAAAATTGGTATTGAAGAACATGAGCAAAAAGGAGTAACAACTCCAAACAATGCCGCGGCGATATTTCCCGTTCCAAACTTTGCTTTTTGCATAAACTTCCTTAGAGACTCATCTTTAAAGAAAGTTCGTATAAATGTTATAAACGAAACAACCAAAAAGATAAGAACAAGAATCTTTAAACTGTCATAAATAAAGAAATGAAGAGCTAAGGCCAAATTGTCTCCAAGAGATAATTTAAAAATTCCGTAAACAAGAAAATCGGCAATCCGGTTAAACATTGAGTAGGTCGTTAAGACTCGTCATAAGGGTGATTATTGATTGATTCTTAAGAGTATAATGCTTCCATAAACCTTGTTTTTTTACTTTAACAAAACCATTGTTTCGTAAAACTTCCAAATGGTACGAAACAAGATTTTGCCTTAAATCAAGACCTCTTTCAATTTCACAAACACATTTTGAGCCGGAAGAGAGCAAGCAAAGTATCTTTAGTCTGTTTGGCTCGGCAATAACTTGAAGATTGTCGGCAAGCTTCTTCAAACTCTTTGATTTACAACTGTTTTTCTTGCATTTATTCATAATAGTATATCAACCGCTATTGATATACTATTCCTACCACATCTACCCGTTTCTCGTCAAATGTTGAAAAAACCGTATTTGAAAACGAAAATGTCGAATCCTTCACAGTGTCGGCTTCCCGGTCGCTTTTAAAATAGAGATTAACCAAAGTCCCGTCCGGCTTATCAATCAGTTGACCTCTTTTTAGAGAAATTCCAATCACGAGTGTTCCCTTTTCGCCGGTCTCGTTAACAAGCACGAGCGGTGAATCGTCCAAAGAAAAATAATCGCCGAGCGTAAAATGATCGTAAGTTAGAGCGCCAATATCATAATGAAGATGAAAAGCGGTTCCGAAAAACGGATACCTCAAACCATCGGCATTTACGGAAACAATATGAAAATTATCGGCGGTTTTGCGAGCAAGTGAAATTCGACCGGCCGGAATGGCAAAAGTATAAATATATACTCCAAGAGCAACAATTAAAGTGAGTATAATGATATGCCAAGTGCGTGGTGGCTGTAGTCGCATGATGGTTTTGGTTATTTGGGAAAGGAGGAGGCCTTTTTCAACCTCCTCCCTAAAGGTTAGTATGTAGTTGCCCAGTTCGCGCCAATGTCTATTAGGTCGCTTCCGTCTATTATGCCGTCGTATGTTGTGTCTATGAGTGCGTCGAAATTCGGATCTGCAAGCGCGAGCGTATAGTGACGCGCAAGGTTGTCAAGGTCACGTCCGTCTACTCTGTCCGATCTTGTATTGTCACCTTTTATCCCACGTGTGTCGACTCCTTGTCCGTTTACAGGTGTTGATTCCAGCGTTCCTTTAACTGTTATTACCTGGTACCGGTATGTGTAATTCGGGATTAAATTGTTTGAGTCTGTAAAGTTTGTATTTGAAATATTTGCAATTTCCACGAATGAGCCCGACCGGTCTTTTCGCATAATTTTATACTAATCGGCGCCGGATGCAGGTGCGTCCCATGTTAGATCGAGTTCATATCTGTTTGTTCCTTCGATTATATTTAGGTTAGTTGCCGGATCAACAGATGCGGCATCAATAATGATTGTTTCAGGATCAAATGTTGCCGCGATGTCGCCCGACATGTCCGCGATAAAACTTGTTGAGTCGAAAGTGAGCTGAGTTGTTGTAGCTGTAAGTGCCTGAAAAGTCAGTTCAAAAAGTGTTCCAAAGCCGGAAGTGCCCGATTGAGGACTTGTTAATCTGGATGATCCTACAACGATTTTTCCCGGATTTCCGTTTTCAAGGCCTTCCTGAAAAGATGTCGAGACTGTCCCGTTTTCATTTAAGAATGTTCCTTCCTGCGCTGAAACATATTGCAAAACAGTGTCGTCGTAGAGCACATCAAAGCCGTAGCTTAAAACATCGTTTGCATTATCTGTTTGAACATTGATGGTGAATATGTCACCTTCGACAGGGTTTACCGTAAGAGTTTCAAAACTTACAACTGTGCCAATCGCTCCGCCCGAGTAGACGGAATTTTGACTACCCGGAGTTCCGTTGATCACGCTTCCGTTTCTACCTGTAGCGCCGCTACCTGAAGTATTGTTGCTCCAGTTTGCCATATCGTCACCGCTTGCCAAAGGATCAAGGCGTTCCATTGTAAATTTATTTGTATTCTCTCCCGCAAACCATGCGCCACCCGTACTGTTTACGATGTCTATTGCCTGACCTGTTTCGTCTTTTAAAACAAGAGAATCACCGGTGTTGCCTAAAGAAATATTAATGATCGCATTCGCATTAACCGACACCGCTTCCTCGGTATCTTCGATCAAAAAATATCCGTTCCCCGAGATGATTCCGCCGGCAATTGTATAAATCGCGTCTCCGTTGTCATCATCAATCGTCCAGTTGGTAAGATCAATATCGCTACCGGTTGTGTTATAAAGCTCAATCCATTCATCCGTTGCAGAATCGGCCGACCCCATCCAGGCAATTTCATTAATAACAATCGAACCGGGAGAAGCCGCATGCGCAAGCGGAACAGTAAATGTCGCCGTAGGATAAAAAACAAGAGATAAAAGTGATAAAGTCACAAAAAGTCGTTTCATTATCAAAATGAGAGGGTTAAGAATAACGCTTCCGCGCAAAAGCACTCCCAAGAATACGGAAGTGTTGTAAAAAGAATCTAAAAAAATTGTTAAAAAAGTTCAGAATCCTTGACAAAAAGCAGATACATAATTAAATTCCAGATGTAAGACAGGCAATTAACCTTTCATCTATGGAAACAAGAATACCCGATCTCGATTCTGACAATATCGGTTCTGATCGTCTTACTCGTGCCGAAATTGGTAATTTAACGACTATTTGTTCGAGCGATTTGTGGAGGCCTTAAAGCACCCCGAACGACATCCGCAATCTCCAATTCAGGATTATATGGATGGAAGAAACAGGTATGTTTATACGGAAAAAATGGATGATATTTATGGAAAATTGCCGGACGACGACGCCTACATAATAGCAACGGTAATGGATTATATCGCCGGATTCACCGACGATTATTTCTTTAGGATTTCTGAAGAGATGTATAAATAGAGAGTGTTGCCGAGAGCGCCGGCTTTTGATAAAATGAGCCGCGTCCGGAACAGATTTATAAAATCACGCCATCGTAGCTCAGTGGTAGAGCACACCCATGGTAAGGGTGGGGTCCCGGGTTCAAATCCCGGCGATGGCTCCATAGAGCTTTAAAAAGACTAAGAGGCTATATCCATATCAAGACCCAAGGCCTTTGCCTTATCTTGTATTTCTTGTTGTATTGTTCTGATTCCCGCTTCCATCTGTCTGAGAGATATAGTATTTTCTCTATATAATCTTTTCAAATTTTCAATTTTTTCTTGAGCTTGAAGCTTCTCCGCCTTAAGAGCGTCATGAGCTTCTTTGGTTATTAATCCGGTTTCCCGTGCTTCTTGCAACATTACGGGAATCGCCATTGTTTTTATTTCTTCCGTCATTTGTAAGTAATTGGTTAAGATGTAAAGAGTTATATAAACTTGTCCGTTAATCCCCCAAGTAAGTGATAATATTAGTATATATAAAACATTTTGTAAATGCTGTCTTAATTTATTAAACAGATAAAAATATAATCGATCGGATCAGCAAAATTTTCCAATCTTCTTGGACGAACGCCAATTTGTATTGCGTAAGTGTTTCTACCAAAATTTATTCTAAAATTTCCATCGCCTTCTCTAAACATTAAAGTTTCGTGAAGATTTTTGGATTCGGCTTTCAATTCTTTTACAATAGATAAAAATTCCTCTTCGTTTGCGGCATTTTTTAATCGTCTTCCGTTTTGTACAATAAATTGTTTTTCCTCTTCTCTCATCATTCTTATCTTTACATTCTGGAGATCAATAAAAAAATGAAACAAGGCTTCTTTTTCTTTAATTGATAAATCCCAAAATCCCGAAACGCAGTCCGTAAAAGTCGCGGAAACCTCAACATTATCGGTCCCAATTCCCAATTTTCTAAGAGGATCCGGAACCGCTATATCGATGATGTCTTGCATTTCTAACGCCATAAAATTTCTGATTATGAGAGATTAAGAGTCACATAATAACACAAAAAATATAAAAGTCAATAGGTGGTTGCAACAATCTTGTTAAAATGTTTTTGAGGTATACAATAAACATGTTGCGACGCAAAGTTCTAAACTAAAGTACTATGAAATTTCCGAATCCGCTTGCGAAACCGTTTGAATTTTCCGGTTCAAAAAAGGGTGTTTTATTAATTCACGGCTTTACCGGATCGCCATCCGTGCTGCGCTTTCTCGGTGAACATCTAAATAAACAATATGGTTATAGCGTTAAAGCGCCGCTTTTAAGCGGGCACGGAACTTCTCTTAAAGACATGGAAAAATTTTCATGGAAAGATTGGATTTACGATGTAAAAAACGCATACGAAGAATTGAAAAATAAATGCTCCGAAATTTATATTGCCGGTTATTCCATGGGCGGCCTTTTGGCGATGATATTAGCCTCCGATGTTAATCCGAACAAATTGGTTTTGATTGCCCCGGCTCTTGTTACTTTGGATAAGAAGGCTGTTTTTGCCCCTATAGCCAAATTTTTTATTAAATACAAAAATAAAATTCCCGTTAAGGATTTGTTTCCGGAGCAAGCCCCGAAATATGATCTTCAATATAATATCGGATATGACAAATACCCATTAAAGAGCATTTGCGATTTGTTGAAAATCGAAAAGCTGGCAAAAAAAAGTCTCTCAAAAATAAAATGTCCGACTCTAATAATTCAGTCCCCGAAAGATGATTTGGTTGATCCGGAAAGCGGTCATTTGATCTACAATAAAATCGGGTCCGAACAAAAAGAGTTGTTTTGGCTAAAAGAATCAATTCATATTTGCACCATCGGTCCCGAAAAAGATACGATTAATAAAAAGGTCGCCGAGTTCTTTTCTATTTGATTTTTTCGCTGACCTCACATATAATCCCAAGGCACTATAAATTAATTAGCAATCAGTAATTAGAAATTAAATAATGGCTCACGGAAAAAGTCAATTTGCGGTTTGGAGATGCGGGAAATGTAATACCGTATTAAAAACAACCGCTTATAACAAAACGAATAACGACTCTATAACTAAAGAAGTTAAGAAATATTGTAAAAAATGTCGTTCGCACAACATAGCTAAAAGAAAAGACGCTAAAAAGTCGTCGTAAACAGTTATATTTTTTAACATATTAATAGCATGAGACTTACTTCTTTATTAAAGACGCTTACTTTAGTGAGCATTTTTGCAATTTTTACTTTTTCGTTAAGCGGATGTTTCGCGCCTAAAAAAGCCGATGTTCATGAAACCGAAAAGAGTCCGCAGGGAGTGATTATGGAAGATTTTCTCCCTCAAGAAACAGTGATAGCTTTTAATATTAATACTCAAGATAAAAGTCAACGCGAAAAATTAAACAATCTAAAAGATCTTTTTCCAAAGAAAGATCTTGAGGGCATAACCAAGGCTTTTATAGAGGAGGTTGATCTAAAGCTCGAAAACTTAACTTTATCGTTCAAAGATGATATTAAGCCGCTTTTGAGTGACTCCTTTAGAGTATTAATCGGGATGAGCGGAGAATTTGACTCCGAAGACTCGGAGCCGGAACCTTATGTTGTGTTTACCGTTGCGGACGCAAAAAAAGCGGAAGAAGTTTTTGATAAAGTCGCTTCGGCGGACGACAACGTGGAAAAGACGGAAGTGTTTGGATTCACTGCTCTTGATAACGCGAAAGAAGACTCATATTTGGTTCTTTATAAAGATACCGTTTTGGTAACTTCAACCCGAGATTTACGTCATGCCGCCGTTAAGAGAATGAAAAATAACGAAGCTTCGATTCGATCAAATGAAAAATACATGGACAGGATTAATTCGATTACGTATCCGAATCTTGGAACAGCATACATTGATATAGAAGTCTTGTTTAAACAATTTGAAGGCATAAATCCGGCCGTGACGGAAATGATGAAAGCCGAGGCTTTCGCGTTTATCGCCGAAGATGACGGTATAAAAATAATCGCTCAAGTCGATTTTAATCCGAACACGGAGGGCGAGTTCAATTTAGCCGACTTTTCTTACAGAGAGCCGTATATGTACAAAAATCTTCCGGGAAACGATCTTATCATGTATGTGGAATCAAACGATTTAAAAACTCTTTTTGATTTCGAAACCAAACTGCTGTTAATCGAGGAAAAAGATAAGGAAGACTTTGAAGATTCGGTAAGAATGATGAAGAAATTTATCGGACTCGATTTATACGAAGATATTTTGAGCTGGATGGATAACGGTTACGCGTTCGTTATTCAACGAAACGAAGGAATAATTCCGGGAATCACATTGTATATTGACGCGAAATCAAATCTTGAAGGAGCGCAAAAAACAATTGATATTCTTGACGCAGCGGTAAGCAAGGGACTTGAAGAAGCAAAAAACGGAATAACAAAAAATGAGAATTCGGAAATAGATATAGAAGAAATTCTTAAGAAAGACACCGTAAATCTAGCCGGAAAAGAAGTAAACAGAGTTCAAATCGATTTCACATCTTTAACAGGAGAGCAACTTGAAGAAGCCGGCTTGCCCGAAGGATTGTTTTCCGAACCGATTGAATTTTATTATGGAATTACCGGTAATGACTATTTTGTTGTTTCTACCAGAACGGGCCTTGATTCGGACTTTAAAGATGCTGAAAAAGTTTCGTCAAACAATGATGTCGCAGAATCACAAAAATACATTAAAGGTTATCCCTATCAGTTAACTTTCATTTCTATAGATGAGACGACGGTTTATGTTGATAATTTCGTAAAATTAATGCAATTAATAGAAGGGCCTTTTGATGAAAAGCAAAAAGAAGCATACGAAAAAGTGAAATCATATTTTGCTCCGATAAAATACCTTGTGGGAGCGAGCAAAAAAATGGAAAATGTAATGGAAAGCTTGTTGTTCTTTAGATTGGAAGAGTCCGAAGGCGACACGGAAGATGCGGCTGAAAAAAGCGAAGAAGAAGAAATGGTTGTCGAGTAAGTCGAGGTTACTCGGTAAGTAAATATAGGGCCATAGTGTTAATGGTAGCACGTCGGTCTCCAAAACCGAAAGATCGGGTTCAAGTCCTGATGGCCCTGCCAGCGCAAAATCTTTAATTTTGCAATTTCTAATTGTTAAGACTTGAAAATTGTCAGGACTTGACATTTTTAAGTTTTTTTGTCATAATGCACTCCTTTGCAATGTAGGGTTTTCTTCGTTTTTGAATGGCGGCCCTAATTGTACGGGCTGCTAATTGAAATCTCAACAAAACGCCAGGCGCCCGCCAAGGTGCCCGGGAGGTGTATGATGCATAGATTCACAGCTTTCTTCATCGTTCTTTTGGCCACTTTCGTGGCCGGCTGCCATTCAGGTACCTTCGGCTTCCTCGAGCCAATCCGGTTCAATCGTGAGGCCGAGACGGTTTTGAAAAAACTCGTCTTGGCGCGGGAGGATATCTACATCCGCCTGCCGCCGGACAAGAACAAGCGGCGCAGGGCGGCACTTCTCGTCGACTGGATGAGGCAAACGCCTCGGCCGAAACCGTACCTGGACTCCCGCGATAGAGTCCAGGTTTTCTCCAAGAGGAAACGATGGAACGCGGAGATCATCTTCGCGGAGTGCTACCGAAGCAGGGGATCGTCCGTCGTATGGACATTCTCGCGCGTGGTGGCTATCAACATCGGTCCGAGGCACGTGAG
>JAJRYP010000021.1 GCA_024275695.1 Patescibacteria group bacterium
AGGAGCTTCCAAAAGAAAAATAAGTATGAGGATTGCAGTATTACGAAAGCAACTGGAGGCTTCGGAAAAGTATGTTGATAGAGAAAGAAAGAGGCTGGTCAATCTTCCCGAATTAAGCAATATCGAATTAATGAGGCTTAGGGGTGTGCAAGCTGAAAATGTTAATGCAGAGGCACATAGAAGGGTTATTAAGGAGCTCGAAAAGATGCTTGAACAGGCAACATAATTCTAAAATTTTTATAAAAAATCCCATTATGGCATTGTTCGCAGTATAAATTTGTGTAATCTTATTATAGTGGTGTGATTTAATTAACAAGAACGGAGCGTAAATTTACGCTTTATGACTTCAAAAAGACCTGTCGGAATAATTACCGGGGAGCATATCAAATCTACGTTGCGTGGTCAGCGTTTAAGATCCTTTGCCGAGCAAAAAGGGACGAACAACGTATCGAGCTCTCCGGATCCGACACTCGAAATGACTTTTAAAGAATGCATGGCCGAAGTCGAACAAATTTTCACCGCTGTTGATGCTATTATTTTTGGGTGTAAAGGTATAGATATTTCTAATGCCACATCGGGCGAATTAAGACGATTGTCGCAAAGCTTGAATGTTCTTGATAGAAAAATAGTGCTTCTGGAAGAATACGGAAATGCTTGTCAACTGCATGCGCGCGATGAGACAGGGCCTGTCGCAATTGCCAGAAATGCACAAATCGAGCTTTATGCGCAATTGGAAAATGCGAAGAATGATGAAGATGTTCAAAGAATAAATTCCAGAATTAAAGCCTTAAGTGAAAAAGAAACCGAAATTAAAAATAAATTGATTGCTATAAGAAAAAAAATAGAAGAGGCCAAAAACTTTCAAAAACAGACAAGAGATAGGGTCAAGCAAGTAATGGAAGGAAGGCAAGAAAAAGAAATTGTAATTCCCCTTCCACAATTGGGCTAGAAAGGGTTAAATAAGGAAGAGATAATTTTATCGCATTTTATTTATGATTGGTGTATTTGATTCGGGTTATGGTGGATTAACCGTTTTAAAACCTCTTCTCGAAAAACTTCCGGAATACGATTACATTTATTTGGGCGACAATGCCAGGACTCCCTATGGAACTCGTAGCGAAGATACCGTCAAAAGATATACGGAGCAAGCTGTTGAATATTTATTTTCCAGAGGAGCGACTTTAATTATTACCGCATGCAATACCGTTTCCGCGCTTGGTTTACGACACGTGCAGAAAAAATATTTGCGTGATCAAAATGTAAAAGATAAAAAAATTCTCGGAGTCATACGTCCACTTGTTGAATATGCGGCAAAAACTACAAAATCAAAACGCGTAAGTGTTGTTGGAACGCGCGGAACAATTCAATCTAAAGTATATGAAATTGAAATGGAATACTTGGATTCGGAAATTAAAGTTTATTCCAAGAGTTGTCCTTTATTGGTCCCTTTAATAGAAGAGCATTGGCATTATAAACCTGAAACGATGATGATTCTTAAAAAATATTTACGTCCGCTTAAATCTAAAAATACAGATGTAATGATTTTGGGATGCACTCACTATCCTCTTATATATAAAAAATTCAATAAAATTATGGGGAAAAAGGTGAATGTTCTTGATTCGGGAAAAATTGTAGCGCGGAGTTTGGAGGATTACTTAAAACGTCATCCGGAAATCGAAACAAAGCTCGCAAAAGGAAGCTCACGAAGTTATGTGACAACGGATTGTCCGGACAGATTTAAAGAATTTGCCAATAAAGAATTAGGCCTGGGCATTAAAGATGTAAAAACCGTTAAATTATGGGAATGAAAAAAATAAAAAAAACAGCTCTGATTTTTTTTACAGCTATTGTTCTATCATTCTTTTTTGATGAATGGATCACGGAAGGCTTTAGATTTATCCGAACGGATTTTTTGACTTCGCTAATGCATTTTGTTACTGACTTCGGCGTAATCCTTCTTGTTGTTTTTTTGATTACGGGAACAATCGTAAAAAAGAAATACAGATTTCTGCTTTTTATGCTTTTAAGTTCGATTATTGCCCTTGAAGCAGCGTTTATACTTAAGATCATTTTTCAGGTCCCAAGGCCTTACCTTCTTTTATACGAAACTCCTCTTTTCCTCGCGTCCGGATATGCTTTTCCAAGTATACATACTGCTTTTTTATGTTCGCTTTTACCATATCAAAAATATATTTTCAGTAAAAGAACAGTCAATTTTATATATGCGCTTATCTTTCTAATAGTGATTAGTCGCGTTTATCTCGGTGTTCATAATGCAAGCGATGTTGTAGCGGGAATTGCTGTTGGACTTTTATCAACATATAGTCTTTTAACAATTGAGCGTAAATACAGAATAATCAAGTGGTTTGAATCACGCGTAACCGACACCCTTGAGCTTAGAAGACAAACAGCACATCTGCTAATTGGAACAGTAATAGTTTTTCTTCTCAAATTGCAGCTTATTAATGCACAAATTCTTTTTGCAATAACTGTTGTTGGCGGGATTTTGGTTATTATTGCGCGCAAAATAAGACTTCCGATTATTCACACCCTTTTAGAATACTTTGAACGTCCTCATCATATGGCCAGGTTTCCCGGAAGGGGGTCGTTCTTTTTAATATTAGGTGCCGCATTAACTACTTATATTTTTGAAAAAGATATTGCCATGGCCGCAATTATGATTATGGCCGTAGGAGATTCCGTAACAAATATTGTGGGAAGACATTTTGGAAAGATAAAAAATCCTTTTAATTCAAAGAAGCATTTGGAAGGAACCGGCGTAGCTATAATCGCAAGTACTTTGGCGGCATTTTACTTTGTTCCTTTTTGGGCGGCATTTATTGCAAGTACAATAAGTATGGCGATTGAATCAATAGATCTTGGCTGGAAACGTTTTGAAGTTGAAATTGACGATAACATTATTATTCCGCTTGTTGCCGGAGTTGTGATGATGATTTTTCTATAAGTTTAGCAACAGCTCTCAACGGGTTTCCCGGCTTGCGAACATATGCGTCTATAATTCCGGCTTTAAAAAGTATGTTAATGTAAAAAATCAACTACTTGTATTAATAACTGTATGTCACGTATACTGTAAATCCGATACTCATACTCTTTTTTTCATGCAGGAACTTAAAGAAAAATTGGAAATTGCTAAAGATGAAATTGCAAAAGCGGTAAAAATCGTCAATCCGGATGAACTTAAAAATCGCATAACACAGCTTGAAACTCTTATGCAAGAACCTGACTTTTGGGATGATCAAAATAAAGCGCAGTCCGTTAGTCAGGAAGTTAGCCATCTTCAGAAAATGGTTGAGCAGTGGGAAGGCATCGATAAAGAATGTGCGGAATTAATAGAACTTGTTCAGGGAATTTCTCCTGAAGAAAATCCAAAAGAGGCTGAAGAACTTCATCAAATGGTGAATAAATTTGATAAAAAATGGAAAAATCTTATCATTGGAGCTTTCCTTAATCAAAAATATGATAAAAACAATGCAATTATTTCAATTCATGCCGGGACAGGGGGAAAAGATGCAATGGATTTTGCGGACATGCTTCTTAGAATGTATATTCGTTATGCTGAGAAACGCGATTTTCAGGTTCAAATTTTAGATAAATCCGAAGGTGAAGAAGTTGGTCTTAAAAGCGCGACAATTTTAATTAAGGGCTATCTGGCATATGGCTATTTAAAATCGGAAAACGGAGTTCACAGACTTGTACGACTTTCTCCGTTTAATTCGAAACATACTCGCGAAACTTCCTTTGTACAAATTGAAGTTTTGCCGGATCTTGATCTCGAAGATGAAGCTGCGATTAATAAAGACGATTTGAGAATAGACACATTCAGATCTTCGAGTGCGGGAGGGCAATCCGTTAATACTACCGATTCCGCGGTTCGAATTACTCACATTCCGACCGGAATCTCAGTACAGTGTCAAAATGAACGAAGTCAGCTTCAAAACAAATAACACGCAATGAAAATTCTTTATGCAAAACTACAAGATTTAAAGGAGAAGCAGGCAGCGGAAACAATCAATGAACTTAAAGGAAACAGGAGGGAAATGTCTTGGGGTAATCAAATTCGTTCATATGTACTTCATCCTTATACTATGGTAAAAGATCATCGTACGAAGTATGAAACATCTCAAGTGGATGATGTTTTGGACGGCGATATAGAAGGATTTATTCGTGCCTATCTTGAAATTCATTTTAAAGCTCCTAAAGCTGATTTATCATGAGTATTTTAAAAATCGAAACAGGAACGGAAAACAAAATTCTGCGAAGAAAGTCGGAAAAAATCAGTAAAATTGATAGAAAAGTAAAAAAACTTATAGATAATATGGTGGAAACTTTAAAGAAAGAAAAAGGGCTTGGACTTGCGGCTCCACAGGTTGGAGTGAGCCGGCGGATTATATTGGCTCTTTTTAATTACGATACAAATGAAGAAATGATAGTCGCTCTTATTAATCCTGAAATTGTAAGTCATTCCGTCGATCGGATTTTAGGCGAAGAAGGGTGTTTAAGTATCCCGGGTGTATATAAGCCGGTAGAAAGGTATAAAAAGATACAAGTTAAATTCACGGATATTAAGAGAAATACACAAATTCTCGAACTGGAAGATTTAAATGCCAGAATCGTTCAACACGAAATAGATCATCTTGATGGTATTCTGTTTGTGGATAAAGTTGAAAATGACGAAAAAGACAGCGATATGAACATGATTACCTTCTAAATTTTTTTCTTAAAAGTATTAACCAATACCAAAACGTCTTGAAAACGTATTCTTTTGCTTTTACATATCTAACAACTTGACCACCAAATTTTAGTTTAAATCCACTGATTCCTTGCCATGGATGATTTTTCTCATCCGGAGGAGCAATTCCAAGAAAATCATAATACTTGCATCCCGCCTGTTTTGCTTCTTTAATTGCATGCCATTGAAGCAAATAAGGAGCCATCACATTCCTATATTTATTGGAAGATGCGCCATAATAATAAATCGCCGTGTCTTTATGGAAAGTTACAATTATTCCGGCGATTATTTCGTCTTTGTATTTAGCAACATATAATTTTGCCATACTCTTTTCGCCAAGCATTTCAACCATCTTTTTGTAAAAATCTTTATCGTGTCCTATAAATTTATCTCGGGATGTTGTTTCTTTAAAAATTCGATAAAATTCGTCGGTATTTAAAGATTCGCTTACTAAAACTCCCTTTTTTTCTGAAATACGAATATTATATCGGCCTTTTTGCTTCATTTGTTTTAGAATGTCTTCTTTCGATTGTTCAAGATCGACGATTACAGTATATTCCGGTTGATGAGAAGCATGAGCATTGCGAAATCCGGCCTTTTTAACGATTTTTTCATATTTATCGGCCTCAAGTGTTCCATATTCGAAAGGAGGCTCTATACGTACAAATATGGCCTTTTCTTTACGTGCGATTTTCTTAACTTCGCCAAGGAAATTATTAACGACATTTTCATTTAATTCTTTAAAAACAGGCCCTCTGTTACAATATAACCAACATTTCCCAAAAGGCAGGGGCATTTTATGAATATAGCCGTAACATTCATTTCCGATATTGATTTTAAAATAGAATTCGTTTTTAGCCGCCTTTCTAAACTTTGCCCATAGTTCGGTTTGGTGAATAGTCGTTAATTTGTTCTCCTTATTTTTATGCGTCATAAATTGCATTAGAACATGAAAAGTGCTATAATTCTACAATAAAAATATAAAAAATCATATGGGTGATACATCGGGTTTACCGGGACTAACGCCAACAGTGGATTTAAGCGGAGGAGCTCCAATTCAAGGAGACCCGCTTGAGTTTATGCAACAAAAAGCACGGACCAGCATAGATGTTGTAAACAAGAATACAATCACCAAAGATGAGGAAAAGCTTGAATTTAAAAGAGAAGTTCTGAAGCGTTTAAAAGCAAGCATTGATAAATTTAAAGAAATAGAAGCCAAATATGCGGCCCAAGAAGAAGAGGAGCTTGTAACCGAAGGTGAAGATGCGGAATCGGACGAGGAGAGCAAAGATCCGTTTGCGGACATCTTTGGAGGAGATACAACATCCGATGAGGCTACACAAGAAAAAACGGCGATCGCTCAAGCTTTTGCATCGGATCTAAAGATTTATAAAACCGATTTTTTAAGAAAAATAAGAGTAAAGCGTGAATCGGAGGCCAAAATTCAGGAAGAAAAAAAGTTGGTCGAAATTCTCGGACAGCTCGAAAATGTTAATAAAGAAAATGAAGACGAAGAGAATGCGGTTTAGGCTTTTACCCCATTTTTTTTCTAATGAACGCAGGGATATCAAGTTCGTCTTCGGCATTTCTGATAACGGGCGAAGATGCTGTTTGCGATTGATGATTTAGCGATGTATGTTGTCTGAAACTTGCCGTTTCTCGTGGAACAGCATCAAATCCGGTAGCTACAACAGTGATCTTAACTTCGCCGGTATAAGAATCGTTTATTACCGCTCCGAAAATTATATTTGCTTCAGCATCGGATGCTTCCGTGATAATTCTTGCAGCTTCATCAACTTCGAACATTGATAAATCATTTCCACCGGTAATGTTAAATAGAACACCTTTAGCTCCATCAATTGATAATTCAAGAAGTGGACTTTCAATCGCAGCCTTGGCAGCTTCAATTGCTCTGTTTTCTCCGGTTCCGTATCCAATTCCCATTAATGCGCTGCCGGCATTTTCCATAACTGTTCGTACGTCGGCGAAATCCACGTTAATCATTCCGTGTACCGTAATTAAATCCGCAATACCCTGTACACCTTGACGCAGTACATCGTCTACCACCATGAATGCGTCGGTAATTGGAGTTTTTTTATCGATAATTGATAAGATTCGATCGTTTGGGATAGTGATAAGCGTATCAACTTTAGTTCTTAAATTTTCAAGACCTTCTTCCGCCTGAGTCTTTCTCCTGTGTCCCTCAAATGCAAACGGTTTTGTTACGACGGCTACAGTCAAAATACCTTGTTCCTTTGCAATTTCAGCTAAAACAGGTGCGGCACCGGTAGCTGTTCCTCCACCCATACCTCCGGTGATAAATACCATGTCCGCCCCCGAGATTGCTTCTCTGATTTCTTCCGCACTTTCTTCCGCAGCTTGTCTTCCAATATCCGGATTACTTCCCGCTCCGAGTCCTTTGGTGGTTGCTTTTCCGATATTAATTTTGGTAGGAGCTTCGGAATGATAAAGAGCTTGAGCGTCCGTATTTACAGTAATGAACTCAATACCGCGCACATTTGCTTTAATCATTCGATTAGACGCGTTGCCACCACCACCTCCGACACCAATAACTTTTATTGATGCGACAGGTGACATTTCCGGTACCACCTCCATAGGTCTTGTCTGTGGTGTAACGTGACGACTTTGCGCCATCTGTTTTCCGGAGAATAAATTCCTTAATGTAGATTTATCATCAGTCATAAGTAAGTTAGTTCAAGGACGTAAAATGGTATATATAAATAAACGGGGATTTATTGTTAATTATTTTTTACAAAATGTCAATAAGATTTTTAATTCTTTTTATGGAAATAGGTTTTTTGCCCAATCTTTAATGTTTCCCACCATCTTTTTAACACCGAAACCTTTAAATCTGAATCCGTAAGATCTGGTCTCGAGTCTGGCTCCCCAAATGAGTAATCCGATTGCGGTTGAATATGCCGGATCATCAATTTTATCTACTACGCCATCAAAATTTTGAGGGAATCCAATTTGAACGGGGAGATTGAGTGTTTCACGCGCAAGATCAATTGTCCCGGGCATTTTAACACCTGCGCCGGTTAAGATAACTCCACCCGGAAGCATTCCGTCACGGTGAATTTTTGCAAGTTCATCCTTGGCCAACACAAAAATTTCGTGATATCGCGCCTGGACGATTTCAGCCATATGTTTCTTTGAAACTTTATGTGAGTCAATCTTGCTAACAAGTGAGAGATCAATTGTTTCACGCTCATTAATATCTTCCGGAATACAGCTTCCATATTCAATCTTGATTTTTTCCGCTGTGTCGATAGATGTTCGAAGGCCGATAGCAATATCGTTCGTAACGCTTTCGCCACCTACGGGAAGAACCGCCGTATGCAGAGTGCTTCCTTCTTCAAAAACAGACATGCAAGTCCCTCCGCATCCAATATCAATAACAACAACGCCAAGTTCTTTTTGTCGTTTGGAAAGAACGGCTTCGGGAGAAGCAAGGCTTGTCGGGATAATATCGTCTATATCAACTCCCGCCTGAAGTACGCATTTCTCAATATTTT
This sequence comes from Patescibacteria group bacterium, assembly GCA_024275695.1. Lineage (GTDB taxonomy): Bacteria > Patescibacteriota > Gracilibacteria > UBA1369 > PNNO01 > JAJRYP01. The sequence goes on from JAJRYP010000021.1 coordinate 8,287, forward strand.
TAATTGCCGGAACAAGGCCTGTAATTATATGAGCTTCAACTTCAAGTCTGATTCCGGTCATACCAACCGGATATTTAATTCCTTTCTGTTCATCAACAGTAAACGATTTTGGAATAATTCTTAAAATTCTTCTGTTTCCGGGTATAGAAACCGCCTGTGCAGCTTCGAGAACTCTATCAACATCATCTTCCGATATTTCGTTACCCGCGTGTGAAACGGCAATAACACCTTTACTGTTCAGTGATTCAATATGGCTACCTCCAATTCCCAAAAATACATGATTAATTGGTTCGCCCGCCATTCGTTCCGCGTCTTCAAGAGATGTTGAAATGCTGTTTATCGCTTCTTCAACATCAATTACAGATCCCTTACGCAGTCCGCCCGAAGGCGTTACACCAACACCGATAATATTTGGTACCTGTGACTTTTCATCAAGCGTTCCAACAACTGTTCTAATTTTGGAACTCCCGATATCAAGACTGGCAATAATGCGTGATTTTGCCATTAAGTAAAGAAAAGAGATACAAAAAAGACCTTTTTAATAAAGCCTGGGAAGAATATAGTATAAAAATTTCTTAATTGCAACTGTTTTAAGCTTTAGTTGAACTAAATATGTATTCGTAATTTTAAACGGTTCGACCACTTAAAATTTATAATTATGTGGGAGCGAAATTAAAAAAGGCTTGTTTGAGCCGGATTTCCTCTCTTTTGTGGGGTCAGTTTTTTTGTTCTTGAAATTAAGGAACGAAACTCGAGTTTCTCAAAAAGCGGAATTGCTTTCTCGAAATCTTCAGTTAGAAATTTTGTATCTTCAAGATGAAATTCAATTGGCACATCGTATATGAGTCTAACCAAATTTTGACTAAAATAAGCATCCTTTTTCCCATTTTTGATCTTGTCGCGCATTGCTCCTTTAAGCTCCTCAACATGTTCGTATATTCCATCAAGAGTTTTATATTTTTGAAGCAATGTTGTGGCGGTTTTTTGTCCAATCCCCATAACACCTTGGATATTATCCGAAGGATCTCCCGTTAACGCTTTAAAATCAATAATTTGTTCAGGTGTAAGACCAAATTTCAAAAGCACTTCTTTTGGTGTATAAACAGTATTGTCAGATCCTCCTTTTTTAGGGCTTAAAACAAATGTTTTTTCGGTTACCGTCTGAAGGACATCTTTATCACTGGTAACAATATAAGTTTCAATTTCAGGATCTTTTTCCATTTTTTTTGCTATCGTCGCGAGCACGTCGTCGGCTTCATATCCTTTCGCTTCATAAATAGGAATATGTAAAATGTTCAAAATTTCTTTGATTCGAGCAAATTGCGCATATAATTCATCAGGTGCTTTTACTCTGTGAGCTTTATAATCTTCATAGACCTCGTGTCGAAAAGTTTTTTTTGATACGTCGAAACTTGCAGCTACATAATCGGGCTTTACACTTGTAAAAATATTTAAAAGTATCGAAAAAAAGCCATAAACAGCATTAACAAGTTCTCCGTCTTTTGTTTTAAAGGGTGGAAGCGCATGAAACGCTCTGTGAATAAGCGAATTGGAATCGATAATTAGTAATTTTTTCTTCATGAATCTATTAAATCACGTTTATCTATGCTGTCAATTATAAGTGGTAGTAAAAAATGTGTTTTGTTGCTATAATATTAGGAAAATTTAAAACAAATAACAAAAAAATAATGAGCTCGCATGCACTTGAGGATGCACCGCTTGCCTCTGAAAATAAACACCACACAAAAACGCCCGTGATTTATATTGCTACATCCGGAGTTTCAAAAAATGTTTTGGAAAAACATCTCTTTCCGGTTTTGGAAGGTATGTCCCGTCTTGATGTTAAAATTCATTCCACAAAAAACGGCGACTTGAATAAGGCGCTTTCGAAGGCGCATATGTTGCTTCTTCTTTCGTCCGATAAAGATCTCTTGCAAAAGGCCTGGAAAAAAGGTGTTGTAACAATAACATTTCCTTTTAATTCCGATATACAAGATTATAATCCAAATACCGAAAAAGGAAACAGTTTTGTTTATAGGAGCATTAATCAATGGGAAATTTTTGCAGCTATTGTTCGAGCTGTGGAAACATTCAAATTTCCATATGACTGGAAATTTCTTACAAGGTCATGTAAAAACTCTGTTTAGTCGAGAGAATCTCGGGTTCCGGAATCTCCGATTTCAGTAACCGTCTGAATAATTTCGCTGAAATTGATGTACTTGATGATATCAAGTCCCATTGCTTTTCCAACCGTGCTCACAATAACAACCGCAAGTACCGTCACGATAAGTCCGATAATTGCGTAACGTATTGTTCCCACGGCTTGTTTAATTTTTTCTTCTTGTCCACCGGACAAAATAAAAGAAATACCGCCGATAAAAATAAAAATAACGGATAAAAGTCCGGCAATGATAATTGCGTACGCCAGTCCTTTGTTGATAATTTCAACTATGTCATAATTTTGAGCAGCTTCAATAATTGATCCGGTTTCATTCATAAGAAGAAAATTTCTTTAAAATATGCGATATTTTTTATTCAGATGCGACTTCGCTACCTTCGGGTTCTACAATTCGCAGATTTACCCGTGCATTGTTCTTTGAGCCGATCACCCGTAACAGTATACGCAAAGATTTAGCGGTTTGTCCATTCTTTCCGATAATCTTACCCATGTCTTCTTTTGCGACTTGAAGAGTGATTAGAACCCCCATTTCATCAACACTGCGAGAAACTTTCACGCTGTCGGGATTCTCAACAATAAGCTTTACGATACTTTCAATAAAATCCCTGTCAGGACCTTGAGTTGTATCTTGTGAATTATCCATAGTTTTAGAGATTACAAGATGGATATAATAGAGAGGATATAATTTAAGCTTTTACTTCTTTATCATCCTGCTTTGGAGCTTCTTCGGGGGTTTCTTCCTTTGCCTTGGCCTGATTTTCATCCGGTGCGGCTTCTTTGGTCGCAGTTTCTTCCTTTGGTTTCTCTTCGTTTTCAGTTGGCGCGGTTTCTTCAGCCGGAGCCTGCTCTTCAGATTTTTCAACCGGTGCCTTGCCACCTTCTTCAGCTGTTTTGGATTCTTCTACCCCGGCGGTTTCTTCGGCAACCTCTTCATCTTCTTTCTTCTTTTTACGATTTTTATTACGAGGTTTAATATATTTTTCCATACCCGGCATTCCGGCATTCTTTAATAATGTGGCAACAGTATCGGATGGTTTTGCACCTTTATTTATCCACTCTTTAATTTTTTCGGCATCATATTCAAAAACCTTTGGATCTCTTACAGGGATATAATGTCCGACGATATCGATAAATTTACCTTGTACGGCAGATGAATGTTCTGCGACGACAATACGATATGACGGATAATTCTTTCGTCCCGTACGAGCAAGTCTTATCTTTAGCAACTTTTTTCTTTTTATAGAATACAAAAAGCCCATTTGAAAAAGGCGCTTTTAGTTTAGCGAACTAAGGATGGTTGTCAAGCATTATTCTTAATATGAATTGAAAATCCCAAAAGTTTATTATTTTCAAGTGCCTTATTGATATTTTCGATTAAAGATGTTTGTCTAACATGTAAGTGTTGAGCCCATGCGGAATTTGTCGCATCTATATGGAGTTTTTTGTCTTTATATGAGCGTGGGATTAAATTTTTCAAAGCATCTTCTCCAAGCTGATTAACACATTCTTTTTTATATTCGATAATAACATTCATGGCAGTGAATTGACTTCCGAGTCCATGTTTGTTTATTTCTTTAGTTAATAGTTTTTTGATATTAATAAACATACAGAAGCGAACGTTACTGAGTCTCTCGCGAGCGAAAACTTATCGCGAGCGTAGTGTAAGCAGAGTGAACTATTCTTATTTGCTTAAACATTTTTTATATAAATTTAAGGTTTGTTTTGCCATTGTTGTCCAGGAAAATTCATTAACTCTATTAAACCCGTTTTTGATTAATCTTTGTTGCATATCTTCATTTACATATAAAGCATACACTTTTTGAGCTATATCGTAATAGTTTTTTGGATCAAAAAATACTGCATTGCCTTTCCCGCAAACTTCCGGAATTGACGATGCATATGATGCCGCGACGGGCGTTCCACATGCCATGGCTTCCAAAGGAGGCAATCCGAAACCTTCATATAAAGAAGGAAATACATATATAGTCGCGGCATTATATAAAGATATAAGATCGAACTCAGGAACAAGCCCTGTAAAAATTATATCTTTTTCAAGATTTAGCTCTCTTGTGTTTTTTTTTATTTCCGGATAAAAAGGGTCTTCCTTTCCGGTAATAACAAGCGAAAGATTTTTACAATCATGTTTATTCTTTAATTCATTAAATGCCTTAATAAGGTTTGGGATATTTTTATGAGATCTCCAGACTCCCGTGTAAAGCAGAAAAGGTTTTTTAATTCCATATGTATCAAGACTTTTATTTATTTTTAGTTCGTCTTCAATTTTGCGAAACTCGTCTCCAATCCCTTGATAAACAACCGATATTTTTTCCGGCGGTGTTTTAAGCAGGGATTCCAAATCATTTTTGCTGTGCCTGGAAATAGTAATTATATGCTTGGCTTTTTTAACGCTGGAACGTAAAACGGTGTGATAACCGATACGATTCAAAATAGATCTTTTCTTTTTCCCGGGGTAAAAAGAAAGAATTAAATCATGAATAGTCACGATGGATTTACCTTTATATAAAAGTGGAGCGTTAAAATGAGTGAAATGCATTAAGTCGAGTTTTTCTTTTTCAAGAATTTTAAGAAAATGATATTGCTCCTTTAACGAATATATGGGAGTATCCGCGAAAACTTTTTTAAATCTATTCGAAGGTGGTCTGTAATTGCCATACTCAGGTTCGTTAAAAAAGAAAACATAATGATTTTCTTTATCCAGTTTATGCAACCGATCCGTTAATTCATGTACATATCTTCCGATTCCGGTAAATTTACTTGAGTAAATTCGGCAATCAATTCCTATTTTCATAAAACTTCAAAAATTACTTGAGTTTCGTAAAAGAATATACTATGTTTATTCGTGCTTTTACAAATGACCCGGGAAAAAACCACAATCACGCACGGAGCAAAGCGGAGTGCGCAATAAATGTAAGTGAGCGGAGCGAGATCCTTTTCCAAGCTTTGGAAATTGGTAACTGGCAATCGGAAATTAATGTGGGGTGGTAGTTCAGTTGGTTAGAACGCCTGCCTGTCACGCAGGAGGTCGCGGGTTCGAGTCCCGTCCATCCCGCCATCAGTTCTGCGAATGCATGACCCTAATTAAAGAAAAAATGTGCGATAAGCGCATTTTTTTTAATGCCTCGTATCTGACACTTTTGCAGAGTCCTCTCTAGTCTTTTTCAAGACAACTTTCAAACAATAAGGCAAATCCGCCCTGGGGCGAAACATATGTATACAACAATTTTAATGAAAATTTTGTTAATTCCGGATCAATCAATTCTGAATTTCTAAAGTTCACGTCATAAACTAAAAAGACCCCGGTTTTTGGGGAGGTTTTTTAAGAAACAGTATTTTAGGCATGCCAAAAGGAACGGTTTGCATTTTGACGAACACGGGAAATTAATCCCTTTTGCTCCGTATCTAAACGCCATTGACATATTCAAAAAATTAAAACGTTTAAACTTGGATTTTCGGCTTAAATTAAGGGGGTTTTCCTTTTTCGTCACCCCGGGGTGAGACG
>JAJRYP010000022.1 GCA_024275695.1 Patescibacteria group bacterium
GTTGAAATATATTGCTCTGCTGATTTTTAGGTATTCCCATTCCATTATCCTTAACTTCAAACTGAACAAATTTTCCTTGAATTGAAATTTTAATATATATTTTACCTTTTTCTTTCGTATATTTAATTGCATTAGATAAAATATTGGTAAGCACCTCCATGAAAATTCGAGGGTCGGTCTTAACTTGAATTGATTTTTTTGAAGATCGAAAGCTCAATTTGTGATTTTGTTCTTTTATAAGAGGCTTCAAATTTAAAATAACTGCTTGCGATTCCTTTATTAAATCAATATCCTCGGGAACAATTGCAAACTTACCGGATTCGATACGGGCGATATTCAAAATCATGTTGATAAGCTTGTTCATCCTGTTGGATGTACTATAAGCATTCTCTAAACTCATTTCTTGATCTGAAGTCAGACATTTAATTTTATTATTTATAAGAGTTCCAAGTGACCATTTAATTGCAGTCAAAGGGGTTCTAAGTTGATGAGACACTAAAAATATAAAATCATCTTTCATTTTTTCCACTTCTCTTTCAAAACTTATATCTCTAAAAGTTATAATTGCGCTATCAACTTTCTTCTTAACAGGATCATAGATAGGAGAAGCACTTGCAAGAACCGGGATTTCTTTAGATTTTTTTGTTAACAAAATAGTATGATCATGCAAAGTTGAAATTTTCTTTTCAGTTATAGCTTTCTCAATAAATTTGTACGTTTCTTCCGATGTTTTTTCTTTCTCAAATTTAAGAACTTTATTATATTCTTTTCCTATAACTTCTCGTTTATGCCATCGGGTAATTTTTTCAGCAGCAGGGTTAAAAAATGTAATACGCCTATCCCCATCTATAACAAAAGCACCATCTGCAATACTTTCAAGTGTTATTCTTAATTTATTTTGCTCTTTTTCCAATTCGTGCGTTCTATTTTTAACCTTTTCTTCCAATGTCCGATTATACGTTTGAATTTTTTTACGCGCATCTTTTAAATCGGATGCCATTTTATTAAATGCTCTGGAAAGATCACTTATTTCGTCCTTGGATCTTACTTTAAGTTTTATATTTAGATTTCCTCTACTAATTTTTCCGGCAGCGACAATGAGATCATTTACACGATCTCTAATTTTACGAGCCACAACTGCCGTTAAAAGAATTACCAAGCCTAAAATCACTACAGCCGTAATAGCAATAACATTTTTAAATTTATCTTTCGGTATTATCGCTGCAGTTTGATTAATTTCTATAACAAGGCACAAATTTCTTTTTGGAAGCCATTTATATCCGATAATTACGGGAATATTGCTATAATTATTATATGAAGCATGTCCGCTCTCACCCGCTATGCAAGACTGAATTTCAGGTAATTGCAAAAATTGCGATTCATTGAACTCTGCACCATAATTTTCTTCCGCAATTACTTTCCCTGTAGAACTTATGAGATATATATCTTCAACTTCGGATAATCCGTAATCATCTCTAATCAGAGTCGCGATCAAATCCAAATTGCTCTCTTCTTTATCAAAATAAAAATCAACTTCCTTTTCCTTTGAGGCCAACAGACTATTTAATTGAATTTGAATTCTTTCTTTAAGCATATCTTCTCCAACGGAAAACGAAAGGTATGAATTAAACATAACGATAGCAATCGCAATCACAGTAAAAGCCGTAAATAGCTTTTGCGATATTGTAAATCTGTTTGGACGCATTGCAAGAAAACTTAATTTGTAAACCGCGTATAAAATCGCGCCATTCAAAAATGTTGAAAAAATACCGGTTACGGAAGGAAGTTTATAACTAACTAAAATCGCTTCCGCGATACCGGCGCAAATATTGGTTATAAATAAACCCAATAAAATAATTTTAATCGCGCGTTGCTTTTTTTTGTCGGAAGTACGTAAATACGCACGTATCAAATACACGGCGCTCACAATTGTAAAATAAATAATAGATAAGTGACCGACGAAATAAAAAGGTCCTTCAATCAATTCACGACCCCAAGGAACAATTCTTGTCCCGTCAATCATCAATGGAGTCGTAAAATTAACAAGAGTTAAACAAATTGCCGCTATGTACAATAAATACTCATAAACTTTCTTTACTTTTATCCCCACATAAGACATAAAAAATAAAAAGAAAAATATGCTTACAAAAACAAACGAAGAAGGAGCGAATTTCCACACAAATGTCGCATATTCGCCTAAATCAAAAAACTTGTTAAGCAAACTTGAAATTTGCCATACGATCACTCCGAAAATTGTAAGAGATAAATATACTTTTGTTTTTCTTACACCTCCTTTTACCTTAAGAAGGAATAACAAAAAAAGGATGTTAATTATAACAACAAAAAGAGTTAATACTCCCGGTCCGTTAATATTCATAAAAAAGCTTAAGGAAAATTAACAAGATTACTATTACGGATAATAGTACATTTCAAAAACTTTTTTCTAAATTTTTTCTAAAATATTTAATCAACATTTTTGACGAATAAACGCACCATCGGGAATTTCAACATCAAAAGTAACCAGTTTATTCCCCGCGCCGCCGTGCGCAACATCAATTTCATTTTCATCCAAGTCATGCATGTCTTTAATTTTTGCGGAAAGTGTACCTACGGGAGTTAAAACTTCAACTTCGCTTCCTTTTTCAATCCTGTTTCGAATTTCAATTTCACATTTAAGTCCGTTATGTTTTCTTACAATTCCAATAAATTTATGTGTTTGAATCGGTTCGTTTTTTTCATAATGAATATCATCTTGAGTAAAAGTTCCTTTTAAAAATCCGGGTGAATATCCCCTGCTCGCTGTTTTTTCAAGCTCTTTCATCAAGGCGGGATTGTAATCTTTGCCGTTCATCATGTCATCAATAGCCTTTTTGTATACATAAGCAACTGTCGCAAGATAATAAGTCGTTTTACTACGCCCTTCTACTTTAAACCCACTCACGCCCGCTTCATTCAATTCTTTTAAATATGGTAACGCACAAATGTCACGAGAATTAAACAGATAAGTTCCATGCTCATCTTCTTCGATAGGCAAAAACTCTCCGGGACGCTTCTCCTCTTCCAAATGGACTTTATATTTCCACCTGCAACTTTGCGCGCAAATACCCTGGTTTGCATCACGATGCGTAAAGTATTGAGACATCAAACACCTTCCGGAGTATGCAACACAAATAGCACCATGAACAAATGCCTCAAGCTCCATGTCGGGCACTTTGTCATGAATTTCCCTAATTTCATTAAGACTTAATTCTCGTGGTAACACAACTCTTTTCGCACCTAAATCTCGCCAAAACATTATATCTCTATAATTTATACTGTTTGTTTGTACCGAAATATGAATTTTTGCATCCGGATATTCCTCTTTTATTAAACTGAACACTCCGGGATTTGCTACAATAAGTGCGTCCGGCTTAACTCCGGAAAGCCACTTAATATGCTGACGAAATGCATCAATTTTGGAATTATGCGGATAGATATTCGTTGTTACGTACACTTTTTTTCCTAATTTATGGGCTTTTTCAACAGATTCAGCCAGTTTTTCCGGAGTAAAGTCATTCACTCGGCTGCGCATACTGAATCCGGTTAGACCCATATAAACTGTGTCGGCACCATAATGGAATGCGGTGTCCATTTTTTCAGGAGAACCTCCCGGTAATATCAATTCCGGCCTTTGCATTGTCTTTAAAATTAAAAAGCAGGGTAAAACCTATCAAAAATATGAATAAATTGCAATCCTCATGCGAAGCGTTTAAACTTTCAGCCATGAAGTATTATGATTTTATTGTAATCGGCAGCGGGATTTCCGGACTTAATTTTGCCTTAAACGCATCAGAGAAAGGTAAAGTCTTAATTATTACAAAAAAACATATTCTTGAATCCAATACTAACTATGCGCAAGGAGGAATTGCCGCCGTTTTGGATAAATTGGATAATTTTAAAAAACATATTGATGACACTTTGGAAGCCGGTGCTTATCACAACAACAAGCAGGCCGTTAGATATATGGTTACGCACGGACCTAAACTTATAAACAAGCTGGCTCAACTTGGAGTCCCGTTCGCGGAAAAAGATCAAAAGTTAATGTTAACGAAAGAAGGTGGACATAGTGCAAAACGCATAGCGTTTGTTGGCGACAGAACAGGTAACGCCATTGAAAAAACTTTAGTTAAAGCCGTTCACGAGCACTCTAAAATCACCATTTGGGAAAATTCATTTGCAGTCGATTTATTGGTAAAAAATAAAAAATGTTATGGCCTTTACGTATTGAAAAATAACAAAATTGAAAAAGTATTTGCTTCGGCTGTAATTCTTGCGACCGGCGGACTCGGACAAGTATACAAGAAAACTACAAATCCAAATATTTCAACAGGAGACGGATTTGCAATGGCGGCAAGAGCGGGATGCAAAGTTAAAGATCTTGAATTTGTACAATTTCATCCGACCGCTCTTGATTTACCGCGAAGAAAAAGCTTCCTGATTTCAGAGGCATTGCGTGGCGAAGGAGCAGTTTTAAGAAACAATAACGGTGAAAGATTCATGTCAAAATACGATAAACGGAAAGAACTTGCTCCGCGCGACATTGTTGCGCGCGCAATTTTCCAGGAAAGCAAAAAAGGAACGGTGTGTCTTGATATAACTCACGAAAACAGCAAAATAACTCAAGAACGATTTCCTACAATTCATAAAAAACTGAAAAAAATCGGAATCGACATAACAAAACAATGCATTCCCGTTTCCCCCGCGGCACATTACGCATGTGGAGGAATTCAAGTTAACTTAAAAGGAGAAACAAACATTAAAAATTTGTATGCGTTTGGTGAAGTTGCTTGCACAGGTGTACACGGTGCAAATAGATTGGGAAGTAATTCACTCCTGGAAGCGGTTGTATTCAGCGACCAAATTTTAGAAAAATTAAAAATTTCAAAATCTAAAAAAATTCCTTCTTTCCCACCATATCTCTTGAATAAAAAATCCTCCGGCAAATTTTCTTACGTGAAACAAAGAATCAAAAAAATAATGTGGAATTATGTTGGAATTATACGAACGGAGAAAGGGCTGAGTGAAGCGTTAAAAACTTTAATGAAGCTTAAAAAAAGCTTTCATCCGACCTCAAAAAATATCAAAGAATTTGAAACACAAAATCTTCTTGAGATTGCAATTTTAATTACAAAGGCGGCAATAAAAAGAAAGAAATCTTTAGGATGCCATTTTATCGACTCTTAAACAGCGTTTCCAGCTTCAGCTTCCCATTCTCTATACCTTTCAATTTCAAATTTTTCATCTAAAGGTTCACCGGCCCACTTTGTAAATTCATCAACAAATTCATCCGCCAAAGCACCAAATCTTTCTTCTGTTTCTTTTTTCCCAATGCCGTAAGATTTCATATAGGCACCAAACATTTCCGCACGTATTGTTCTTTTACTTACAATTAAATCTTTATTTATATTTTTCTTCATTATATCCAAAACTTGAGAATGATCGAGCCCGTACCTTCTTTTAAATCGCTCCATATCCAGACCGTATGTGAATTCATACAATCTATCAAATTCATAACCTTCCGGGAGAGGGAAATTATATGTCACTTCACCATTTCCGATTTCACCATAAGTTAATATACGTAACAATTTACCTTCATTAATCATTCGAGTAACAATTCTTGCCAAATAATAAGGAAAATCCACTCCCACATTACTATTTATATATCCAACAAGACCATCAAGTCCGGCACTTTCTCTATATGCTCTCTTACCGGTTAATGCCTGTATAATATCGGCAAAGGCTAAAACGTCTTTCATGATTTTTTGCTTAACAGTAAAATATCTTAATAATTCTATTTGTTCATCAGTCAAATCTTCAATATTATCAGCTAACCACTTTGGCATCTCGGTAAAAAATTGTCTACCTTTGATATCAAGATCATAATTATCACCATTTTCATCTTTCTTTGAAATTGTCGGATAACCCGGACGACTACCGGTATCTCTTACATGATGTAAGCCGGCAGCTACAATCACATCCATATTTCCATCCGGGCCAATCGACTCAATAAGTTTTGCGATTGATTCAAGCGGATGTCTTTGTATGTGAGTAAACTCTTTGAAATGAATTCTCGATGGTTTTGATAAAACATGTTGAGCAATAGCATGTTTACCAACATCGTGCCACAAAGCGGCATAGAATAATTCTTCAATATCTAAAATTTCCATTCCAAGTTCTCTGTTTAAAGTAGCGCCAATATCTTGACAAAGCTCGGCAACAAAAATTGAATGATGAATCGTTAAAATATCTTTTTTGAGCAAATCTCTAAAAATTCCCGTAACATATTCATTAATTTCAGATTTAGCAGCTTCTATCGCCGCTTTTATTTCTTCCAACGTTTCCGGATCTTGCACAGCTTCGGCAGCTTTAGTTTCCAAAAATTTTTTTTCCGCACGAGCAGCACTGTTTTTTAGAACTTTTGTTGTTCCGATCGCAATCTTCCTAAGCAATCTCTTAGCATGATCGGGCAGCTCGTAATCACTTTGAATTAAAATACAATGCTCCTTTCGAGTATCAAGTGGTAAAACAGCTATATATTTGGCTTTCTCTTTGGAATAATCGGTATAAGCATTATAACCGTTAAATTCATCGGTAGCTGATTTATGAAGCTCATACGCCGTTTGCATTGCCAAAGGCAAGCCGGGAACCTCTGCAGCCTTAACAAGCTTAATTTCCGAAATATTCGGAGCAAATCTTTTCACAACCGAAAGTAATCTTATTTCAAGATTCTCATCACATAATTGATCAAAATCACGTCCCCATTCTTCAAGTTGAAAAAAATAAACAGTGCTTTCCATATCAATATCAGCCAAGATTTCATCCCTCCTTGCCTTGGGAATCTCGGTTATCCGGTTGTTAAGATCAATAAGCCGCTTATAAGCCGATTCAATATCATCATATAATTTTCTGTCTCTGCCATCATCATCCTTACCCGGGTTTCCATAACCATATTCAAGTAAAATACTGTATGCGGTCAGCAAATATGTACGCGCGCGTTCAAAATTATCCCGCGCATAATCATCCATACTCACTGCAACACGTTCAGTTTCGATTTTCCCTAAAACAAAACATCTTTCAGCTTCAATGAGTAAATCCGTAACTTCTTGTCTGTTTATACGAATTTTCTGTAAAGAATCTTTAGGGAAATTCCTTTCAATACCTTCAAGTATATGCAATTGTCCGCTTTTAACTGTCTTTTCTTTTACCAATTCTCTAACTACGCCGCCCAGTGATGTTACCGTTGCCGCTTTCGCCAGCATCAACGGATCGTCGGAAGCGTTTTTATAATGAGCAAGATCCAACTCGGCACGGATTACTTTTAACTGTTCTTCAAATATATTTTTCTCTCCCGGTGTCATTTTGTTTTTAAGCGCATCCATTTCCATGTAAGCCTTCTCCGCTTCATTTAAATCATTATGCCTCAAAGCTACGCGTGCTTTTGAAATTATTAATCTCATTTGAATTCTAGGAAACTTGTCGACCATATCCTTTTCCAATTCGGCAAACAAAGAATAACTATTATAATCAAGACACGCACGCGCATAAGCATATGACATTTTTATTACAAACGCATATTCACGATTTCCGTAATCACTGCTTATTTCCAGTTCTTCAAGCATTTCACGAATTTCTTCAAAAGCTTTAATTGCGCCATTAAAATCCCCTTCTTTATTTTGAACTTTTTGAATACTCGGATAAAGCTCCAGCCACTTTGTTTGGCCGCTTATTTTATTATCATAATCATCTTTCCTTTCAATGCGTTGTTCAACCATTGCTCTTACTTGTTGCCCAAAGACGGCGGTTTTCTTACTTAAATTTTCAAATGCTTTAAATAATTGTTTCTGGGCAGAGGCATCCTGAAAATAATCACGAACATTGTATGCCCAGCGAGTAATATAAAAAAAGAACAGCTGCGCCCATTTGAGTTGACCGAGGTTGTCTAAATTAGAAACATAGTCATAAAGTGAAGACAGATCATTCTCAAAAAGTTCGACATCTTTAACCGAAGCCGGCAAATTATTTTGCAATCTGTTTACAATTTTTTTAATTTCAGACTCATCTGCATCATCTTCAAATTCAGAAAGCACATAATCTAACATCTTTGTTAAAGTTTGCAGATTCATGTGAATTATATCGACCATTTCATCAGGATTTGTTCTTAAGGCAGTTTTACACACAAGAATCGAGTCCAGACATCCGGCTCTTTTATAAGCTAAATCAAGCCGTTTGGTTTCAAACGAGACCTTTCCGGCAGGATCCGATTCCCAATCATCTGTAAATTCCTTTTTAGCTTTTTCAATCTCAATCTCAAATGCCGTCTCAATTTTATTTAATAGAAGATACGCAGTATAAAATGTCTCTCAAGCGATATTTTCATTACCATGCACTCGTGATCGATGGGCATTGTTCCATATTTCGACATATTCATCTATTAATCCATCACTACTCAAGTGCGGAGATAAGCTTTCCGTATCAGTAAATTGTATTTCTGGCTCTCCCATAAAATTCATAAATAGTTTAAGAAGAATTTAAATAAATTTAATAATTAAAGCAATATTGACATTTTCAAGATAATATTGTACTATATATATAGTTTTTATCCTTAAAAACAAAAAATGTTTAAAAACAAAAACAACAGAATCTGGATTGTTCTTATGATTGTCCTGGTTCTAATCGCCGTTAGCATAATTATGCAGGCACAGATCCTAAACAGACTGCAGGATCTCCAAACATTCATTTTCCGTTCAAGTTTTGTAATGGATACAAATCCGCTTCCGGCGTTAGATCCAAACGTGGTAACGGATACAAATCCGCTTCCGGCGTTAGATCCAAACGTGGTAACGGATACAAATCCGCTTCCGGCGCGAGGATTCTAAACGTGAGTTTAAAATAATAAAGAAATCAACTAACCCTTGGAGGCAATCAACTTTTTGGCTTGATCCTCAAGGGTTAGTTTTTCAATAATATCATCTATATCGCCGTCCATAATTCCTTGAATATTACTCCAACTATGCTTAATTCTATGATCTGTAACACGATCTTGAGGAAAATTGTAAGTTCTGATTTTTTCCGATCTGTCTCCTGTTCCAATCTGAGACATTCTTGCATCTCCACGCTCTTTACGTCGCTTTTCTTCTTCAAGCTGATATAAACGCGCTCTCAAAACGGCCATGGCTTTATTCTTATTTTTCAGTTGAGATTTTTCATCCTGACATGTAACCACTATATTTGTTGGAATATGCGTTATACGCACCGCGGAATCGGTTGTATTAACGGATTGTCCTCCATGACCGCTGGCTCTAAACACATCTATTCTTAAATCCGAATCTTTTATATCAATTTCAAGCTCTTCAACTTCCGGCAGAACAGCGCAAGTTACTGCGGAAGTATGTAGTCTGCCCTGACTCTCCGTTACAGGAACGCGTTGAACACGATGAACACCGCTTTCATATTTCATTTTTCCGTAAGCACCATCTCCAATCACTCTAAAAATTATTTATTTCACACCGCCGGTATCACTTTCACTTTTACTAATTATCTCAGTTTTAAAACCTGCATTTTCAGCATATTTGAAATACATTCTGGCAAGCTCGGAAGCAAACAACGAAGCTTCGTCACCTCCGGTCCCGGCTCTTATTTCGACTATACAATCATTCGCATCATTAGGATCCCTGGGCAACAATTCAATTTTTATTTTTTCTTCCAATTCTTCTTTACGTGATTTAGCGGCGTTCAATTCTTCTTTTGCCATCTCAATCAACTCCACGTCTTTTTCTGTTTTAAGAATCTCCTCCGCCCCTGCTATATCACTTAATATTTTTTCATATTCATTCGCTAAATTATACTTTGATTCAAGCGATTTCAAACGCTTCATGCACTTCTTGTACTCGGCTTGATTATTGATAATATCGGGCTGCGAAATTTTAACTTGCAGCTCTTCATATTCCGTTTTTATTTGTTCCAGCTTATCTATCATGATTTAAAGTGTACAATGAAATATCTGTCTAATCCAGCTAAATCTTGAATAATTTCAAATTTTAACCCAAAAAAATATTCTTTAATCAATTCTTCCATTTTTTCTCTGTGCATAAATCCGATTTCTCCCAAAAGATATACGTTGCAATTTTCATACTTTTTTATAAATTCAAATAATTTTTCATATAGAAATAGCCCGTCATTGCCACCAAAAAGCGCTTTATGAGGCTCAAATTCCAGAGTCTCCCTTGAAACAAAATTGTTTTTTTCAATACCTATATAGGGGAGATTAGCAACAATCATATCAAATTTTTTATCTTTAACTTTTTCTAACAAATTCGATTTGATGAGCCTGATTTTTTTCTCAAACCCATATTTTTTTATATTTTTTCGTGCCACTTCAAGTGCTTTCAAACTTATATCTGTAGCTGTAATATCCGCATGTGAGAATTGTTTCGCAAGTGCCACCGCAATATTTCCACTTCCGGTTCCAACATCAATAATCGAGAGTTCTTTTTTATATTTTTTACTATTTTTAACAAATTCAATTATCTTTTCTACCAACATTTCGGTTTCCGGACGAGGAATTAAGACCCTCTTATCCACATAAAGTTTCATCCCGAAAAACTCCTTTTCATACGTCAGATAAGCAATCGGCTCACCATTATGATGACGCTTTATCAAAGTTTTAAATTTATTAAATTCATTATCGTTTACTTCTTGCTCTTTATGACCAAACAAATATTCACGATCTTTTTCTAAAACATACGAAAGAAGTACCTCGATCTCTAAAATTTGATCTTTGCCCAGTACTTGCAATCCTTTTTGTAAAGCTTCTTGAATGGTCATAAACAAGAATAAAAAAAACGCCGGACACGAAGCAAAGCGGAGTGTCCCGCTGAGCTAAGGCGAAGCATAAGCGTGAGCAAAGCGAACACCTTAATAAAGAATATACGGCTTTTCTATAATAAAAAACCTAATTAAAACGATTTCTTTCTCGCTTCGCACGATATTCGTCACGTTTAACCGCTTTCATCCGCATTTGTCTCTTTGTAGGCGGTTTCATGCGATATCTTCGTTGTCTTTTTTGAAGAAGAATTCGACTTGCTTGTACTTTTTTATTCCATCGCGAAATCACTCTGTCAACCGATTCTTTATCATTTTTGTAAACTGTCACTGCCATTTTCACGCACCTCCTTTCATTTGGTTATTAAAAAATACGAAAGCAAAGCCATTATAAGGAAGTTAATCGGGAAGTCAATAAAGAATCAGACTCGCTTTACCACGTACACAACTGTTTAAATGTCCAAATTCTTTACATTTTTAGCACGTGTTTGAATAAATTTCCTTCTGGGAGGGACTTCGGTTCCCATTAACGTATCAAACATTCTATCAGCCTCTTCCGCATCATCAACGGTAACACGCAACATTGTTCTTGTTTCCGGATTCATTGTTGTCTCCCATAATTGGTCGGGATTCATCTCACCAAGACCTTTATATCGTTGAATATTAATTTTTGCATCAGACTTAAACTCTTTTAACGCGGCCTCTTTTTCTTGTTCCGTATATGCATAAATAACTTTTTTCCCTTGCGCAATTTTATAAAGTGGTGGTTGAGCAATATAAATATGCCCTTGTTCCACCAAAGGTTTAAAGTATCTGTAAAAAAGCGTTAAAAGAAGAGTTCTAATATGTGCTCCATCAACATCCGCATCTGTCATGATTACAACTCTATCGTATCTAAGTTTCTCTATATCAAATGTTTCTCCAATTCCAACACCCAGCGCAATAACGGTTGCCTTAATTTCATTATTTGCAAGAATTTTATCCATTCGTGAATGCTCTACATTAAGAATTTTACCTCTAAGTGGCAAAATCGCTTGAGTTTCACGATCTCTTCCCTGCTTTGAGGAACCACCGGCAGAATCTCCCTCCACTATATACAATTCACATCTTGAAGCATCTTTGGATGAACAATCCGCGAGTTGCCCCGGAAGTGTCATGCCTTCAAGAGCACCTTTTCTAATAACGGTTTCACGAGCGGCTTTCGCAGCAATACGAGCACGAGCGGCAAGACTACATTTCGAAATAATCGCACGAGCATCTGCAGGATTTTCTTCAAGATATTCAGAAAAAAGTTCGTAGAATACATTTTCCACCGCGGTTCTCATTTCCGCATTTCCAAGTTTACTTTTAGTTTGTCCTTCAAATTGTGGATCAGCCACTTTTACGGAAATTATTGCGGTTAAACCTTCACGCACATCTTCCGCCGTTAAGTTCGCTTCTTTTTCTTTCAAAATATTATTTTTTCTTGCGTAATTATTTATTGTTCTTGTTAATGCCGTTCTAAATCCCGTCAAATGCATTCCTCCCTCGGTAGTGTGAATATTATTCGCTAACGTAAAGATATGCTCTTGATAACTTTCCGTATATTGAAGCGCAATTTCAACATTTCCCTCCGGGGGATCTTTTTCAATATAAACAACATTTCCGATTCGTTCTTTATTTTTATTTAAATGTTGGACATACGACTTCACTCCACCTTCAAAATAAAATCTATATTTCTTATCAAAACGTTCATCAATCACGCTAATGGTAACGCCTTTGGTCAGGTATGCCTGTTGACGCATCCTGTTAAGGATTGTTTCAAAATCAAATTCTCTAATTGGAAAAATTTCTTCGTCAGGGACGAATGTAATAATTGTTCCACTTCTATCGGTCTTCCCCACTTCTTTTATTTCGTGCAGAGTATCACCACGAGAAAATTCCTGTTGATAGATTTTTCCGTTACGGTGAACTTGCGCAACTGTCTTTACTGAAAGAGCGTTTACCACGGATACGCCAACACCGTGCAAACCTCCGGACACTTTATATCCTCCGTTTTCTCCAAACTTACCACCGGCATGAAGTACTGTCAGAACCGTTTCAAGTGCGGATTTCCCGGTTCGTTTATGAGTATCAACCGGAATACCGCGACCATCGTCGTCAACACTCAGGCTTCCATCTTTATGTAAGGTTACAATTATATTCTTACAAAAACCGGCCATCGCTTCATCAATAGCATTATCAACTATTTCCCATACCAAATGATGTAATCCGGCGACATCCGTTGTTCCGATATACATGCCCGGTCTTTTTCGCACCGCTTGCAGACCTTCCAAAACCTGAATTTGCTCGGCACCATATTCATTTATTTTTTTGTCTTTATCAGCCATATCTGAAAATTTTCGTTAAGTATAATATAGGCGCTCTTTGAAATCGCCCACAAGAATTTAGCACAATTTTGAAAATTTGTCAGGGAATTTTTCTAAAAAGACCCGGGAGTTTTCCGAGCATCTCCCGATTAAAATCGAAACCCTTTGAAATTTTTACTATAAAGAATCCTCGTAAACCTTTTTTACGATCTTTTCCAATAACGAAGCTTCAAATGCGTTATCAAATTCTTCATCTCCTTTTTTTGTGTGCACGACAAGCTTTATAACCATATCTTCGACACTATCGTAAGTAAATGAAAATTTCGCGCTTCTATTATTTTCAAAATACACATTGTCAATTTGATAAATTCCATTTTTAAGGTCAACAACAACAACTTCATCTTTGGTGACAATCATGCCAAATTGCTTAAATTTCTGTGCCATAAACACCTCGGCAACATTTTTCACATCGGCTTGAGGGTCTTCTTCTTCCGGTTCGACAGGCTTTGGAACGGGCCTTTTTATTACTTTCGTTTTTGCCGAAACAGCCTGATAAATAAACTGCTTGGCTTTCTCAAGCTTTACCCCGTCCGCCGAAATCAAATCTTCATCAACAATGATACTAGATAACAATTTCCTATCCCAATCGTAAGTTGCTCTAAATTCTATCCCGCCCGCTTTTGCTTTTAAAACAGGAATTCGCGGCTGATTAACATCTTCATAGAATCCAAATTCGATATTCGAAAATCCGGCGGACTCCATATCTTTCTCGGCCTGAACAAGGACTTTTTCAACAGTTAAATCTTCCATTTCTTTTTTTCCAAGTATCTCCTTGCGGATATCCTGATAAGTTATTTCTTTTTCCTGAATGGATTTAAATGCTTCAAATCTTTCTTCATGAGAAGAACCATGTAAATTTGTATCATAATATTCCGGGGATTTAAGATACTCCCAGAATACCCCGATATCCTGCATTCGTTTTTCAAAAAGCTCATTAATCGCGGCCAGTTGCAAAGTATCTCCTTGCAAATCTTCAATATTACGAACTAGAAAAAACACAATCTGCCTTGCATTATCCGCTTCCAAACGATCGTTAAACAGGAAGTAACGAATTCTATTTAAGAGATCGATCTTTGAACTGATAAAAGTTTGTTTTAGTTCTTTTTTATCCGCTTTTTTATTAACAACCAACAAATAATCTTCTTCAATCAATTGCTTTGCTTCAAAATTCGAAAGGCTATAAAGCTCGGGATAAATAAATAAAATATTATCAACCAAAACATTCTGACGAACAATCTGATCTCCAACCTTATCTATATCGTTTCTGTATTTTGCGACAACCGTTTTATATGTATTTGTGTAATCGGAAAAAGCCGATATGCCATCTACGGGATTATCATCAATTGAATCATAAACATCATTTAATTTTGAAGTAAGCAGATCAAATTCGAAATTTGCATTAAGATAAGGACGCATATTGACACTGAGAAGCTCCCTATAGAGCTGCTCTTTAACCGGATATATCGGATCTCCGGGAATCGCAAATTGAAGAGAGAAAAACTCCTCATGCAATTTATTAAATAAACTTTGTTTAAATCCCGTATTTGAAATATATGCAGGATCGGAAATGTCCTCTTTAAATAATGAAAGACGAATTGCCGCATCAGTATCATCACCTTGTAAGTATTGATATTTTGCATCCTGTAGATTCGCAAAAATTGAATCCATGAGATTGTCTGTTTTTTTCTTTTCCGAAAAAGTTAAAGCTGTGCGTAAATCCGTAAAGAGTGCTTTTGTTTGAGAGCTGATTGATCCGGCACGCAAAGTTCTAAGACCTTTTTTTCTTATATCTGCGAGGCGTGAAGCTTGAACTGAATTGGAATAATTAACATCTTCTTCTTTTTGTACGGAAAGCCACGGATCATCCTGAATTTTTTTAACGCTTAAACGCCCATATCCAAACTCTTTAATAAGCTTTGAATATAATAGTTTCTGTATTGTATCCGCTTTATTTTTTACCTTTGAATCGGAAATCCGCGCCTGATTTCCTTCGGCTAGCCAAAAACTATTTATCGTCTTACCTTTGTCCCGAATGCCTACAAATATATCATGATTATCAGCATATATTCTCGTTAAGTTCCCATCATAGTTTATGCTAAACGAAGAAGCCCCCGGCGTCACCAGAACAGTCTCGGTTTTAATATCCAAATCGTAATCATCAAATTGTATATTCCCCCAAATAGATCCTTCTTTAAGAGTTACCAAATAGCGCTTTGCCTTTTCGTCAACCTTGTCAAAAGTCAAAGATGTATTTGACGCTAATCTTAATACCCCCTGACCTAATAATGCAATTTCAACATTGTCCGATGAGTTTGTTGAAATTTCCAAACCTTCTTGAATTTGATAACCGTTTTTTGCAATTTCCGTTTTTCCATCCAATGAAACATTTACAGATTCATCGACGGATAAGTGAAGATATGTATACTCTTTCACTTCTTCTTCCTTTTGTGACGCAAAAAGAACATTATCTACCGAAAGAGTTGCAACAAAAATTCCAAGTCCGACTATTGCGAAAAATACATTTTTTAAAATCATTGTAAAAACCGAATGGTGCCGAGATTTTATAAACTTAAACACTTTTGCGGTTTTGGTTTCATCTTTTATAACCGGTTTTTCTTTTTTCGCAAAATTAAATAAGTGTTTTTTATCCTGTAATTGTTTAAGTCTCAATGCAAAAATATTCTTTTTTTGCTTTTTCCTCTTATGTTTTAAAGGCACTTCTTCCACAAGAGGTTCCCCCAATGTTTTCTTGGATTTTTCCGGCGAGGCGGCGGATAAGTTAACGGAAGAATCACCTCCTTGAGGTTTAATTACAAGATCACTGCTTTCCATTAGCGAAAAATCTTCGTCTTTTTGATTTAAGGTGTTCGCTCCGCTCACACTTGCGCTTCGCCTTAGCTCAGCGGGATACGTCGCTTGCGCTTCGTGTCTGTTTGTATTATCTTTTTGCATTAAAAAACCGTTATTTTTCTTATTATTATAGCATTTTCAGGACTTTGTGTAAACGGATGTTGCGGTATTGTCGAAAGTCGATATACTGAAAGATAATAAACATTGATAATCTTTATTTTATGCGCAAAACAGCTATTTCCATAATAAGTATGCTATGTTTCCTCACAATTACTCCTTCCGTACATGCGGAAATGTATATTATGGGACCTGCGGAACAAATCTTCAAAGACGTGCCTAAACAAAGCCAATTCTTTGACTCTATCAGCTATTTTTCTACAGAGGTTCCGATTATTTATCAAGAACGTGCTTATTTTAAGCCGCTTGATAAAGTAACCAAGGCTGAATTTTTCAAATTATTAATTGCAAGTACAGGTTACACTCCCCAGGCAAATAAAGATTACGATATCCCTTTTCATGATATCGTTGGAGACGAATGGTTCGCCCCATATATCTATGAAGCGCTTAACAGAGGATTAATAAACTTTTCAGAAGAAAATCCGAACTTTTCGCCGGGAAATATAATTACACGACTTGAAGGAGTAAAATTAGTGCTCAAGGCCTATGATTTTAACTACAACGTAACGGAAACCTCAAGCACGGGATATATTGACGTCCCACGTACTTCAAAATATGCAAAAATTGCACAACTTGCCTATGAAATGCAGCTTTTAAACGATTATAAATCACGTCGGTTTGAGTCTGAAACGGAACTTAATCGAGCTCAAGTTATTCGTATTTTATATCAAATACATTTAAATAAAGATTTTGACATAAGTTCCGTGGCAAAATCCGCGGGCGATCTGACTTCCGAAGAAAATTTTCGGATAATGCTTGAAGTATGGGAAAAAATCAATAATGAATATATTAACAAAGGAGAGATAGACAAGAATGAACTCGTTTATGGTGCAATTTCAGGAATGGTTGCAAGTCTTAATGATCCTTACAGTGTTTTTTTCGAGCCAATCGAAGCAAGTGATTATAAAGATTCTTTAGATGGATCTTCCTTTGAAGGAATCTGAGCATATTTAAATGTGGAAAACGATCAAGTCGTTATTATTACACCATTAAAAGGATCCCCGGCAGAAGATGCCGGTTTGAAACCAAATGACAAAATTATTGAAGTAGACGGTGCTTCTGTTCTAAATTTTTCTTTGGAGGATGTTGTTAATATGCTTCGAGGACCCGAAGGTAGCACGGTACAAATAAAAATTCTTCGAGATAATATGACGTTAATTAAAAACATCACAAGAGCGACAATTGATATTCCATATGTTGAAAGTGAAATAAAAAACGGGGTAGGTGTTATTTATTACAACCAGTTTACGAATAATTCTCATTCACAATTTGTTAAGCAAATTGAATCTTTAACTTCACGGAAAGTAAAAGGTTTTGTAATCGATTTCAGAAATAATCCGGGCGGATATCTTTCCAGTGCCAAGCAGTTGGTTTCGCATTTCCTTGCCGATGGTCAACCTTATGTAAAACTTGAATTTGCAAACGGACACACACAAATTGGAAAAACAAGCGGTTCGGCGGATTTAAGCGAATATCCGGTTGTGGTAATCATTAATGGAGGATCTGCATCCGCTTCCGAAATTGCGGCCTTGGCATTAAGTGAATTATATAACGCGCCAATAGTTGGAGAAACCTCTTTTGGGAAAGGAAAAATTCAAGAAATAATTACATATGACGACGGATCTTCTCTAAAACTAAGTACTGCAAAATGGCTATCACCGCTCGGAACATATATCGACGGAAAAGGAATAACTCCGGATTACCCCGTTGAATTAAATGATGCGGATATTGAACGTTCCTATGATCCGCAGCTTGAAAAAGCATTACAACTTTTGAAATAACTTTATTTTTCGTCGTAGTTTAACTCTGCCGGCGGTTCATCAATCGTGGGCTTGGGCTGTGGAGCTTCAGGAACCGGCGTAGGTTCGGTTTGTGCTTCTGTTGACTCTGATGAAATCTCGGTCTCGGGAAGCGCTTTCGGAGTTTCCTCTAAAGCGGGTTCCGATGCTGTCTCAGCCGCTGATTCAGCCTCGGCCGCTGATTCTTCAGCCGCTCCGTAAACAACTTCCTCAGCCTCCGCTCGAAGCATTTCTTCCGGATTTGTTGTTACAAGTTTATCTTCTCCGTAAGAGGCAATTACCTGAATTGCAACATGTTTAGTCCCTGCAAAAAAAAGTCCTTGTCCAATTCCACTATTCAAAAGCATATATTTCTCTCCTTCCGTAAGATTAAATATTTTTTGAAGCATATCAAGTGCTGCGGGAGCTTGTTTTAACAATAATTGCATCGATGAATTAGTAATAATCGGTTTGCCGAATTTGTTATTAACAAAATCTTCAACATCCTGAGTAATTGTAGTTACACCAAGATAGTATTTTCGCGCACGCTTTACGAGTCCATACAAAAAATTCGCCGAATCATCATGCTGCATAAGCGACCATGCTTCATCAATAACAAGTAGACGTTTTTTAAGCGAACTTCTAACTTTATTCCAAATAAAATTCAAAATAATATACATCGCGATAGGTCTGAGTGCGTCTTCAAGATCTCTAATACTAAATACAACAAGTCCGGATGACAAATCTACGTTTGTCGGCTTATTAAAAATTCCCGCATAAGTTCCTTGAGTATATTTTGCAAGACGAACCGCAAGATTTCGCGCTCCTTCCATAGAATTTAAAATATCGTAAAGATCCCCCATCGTAGGAGCCGGGAACGACGACGGATCTTCAATTTCCATAGTAATTCCACGCAGTGCATAAACATCGGTAAGAGCTTTATCAAGCATACCTTCTTCTTCCGGAGTAACTCCCCCAAGCATAATCTTTAAAAGACCATGCAGTGAAATAATATTCGCACGCAATAAATCCCCCGGCTGCACGACTTCATCTTTTAGCGGAGCAGGCAAATCAAAAGGATTGATACGTCTGTCCGCATTTAACGAAACATCCATATATGCCCCGCCAACCGTATTGCAAAGCTCTAAATACTCCTTCTCCGGATCGATAATAATCACATCGGTTCCAAACATTAAAGACCTTAAAATTTCTAATTTAACCGCGTAAGATTTACCCGCACCCGATTTCGCAAACACTACTGAGTTAGCATTTTCAAGCGAAAATCTATCAAAAATAATTAAGCTGTCGTTATGACGATTAAGTCCGTAAAGAATTCCTTTATTCGAAGTAAGTTCGGCGGAATTGAAAGGAAACATTGTTGAAAGCGGAGATGTATTCATGTTTAGAGTTGTTTCAAGCTCATCGGAACAAATCGGAAGACATGTATTAAATGCATGTTCCATTTGGAAATCTGCTTTTTTGGTTAATACAAGCTTCCCTCCAAGAAGTGTCTCCATTTGTTTCGCAACCTTTGTAAGCTTCTTTTTATCCTCCGCAAAAACAGTAAAATACAAACCAAGTTGGAAGAATTTTTCCTGTCCGCGTTGAATTTCAGTCCTTAATTGTTCCGCATCTTCCAAAGCTGTTTCAATTGCAGGGTCGCGAACATTGCCCTTATCCTGAGCGATACGAATTGCAGACTGCATTTGCGCAACTTTTCGTTTAAGAACTTTCATAATCGCTCCGGAATCAATCGGATAAATGAATTGTGAAATATGCATTGAAACATCATAATTGATAACCGGAGAGAGCCAGTTAGCGTCAAGATATCGAGGATAGGCATAGACATAGAAACTTTGAGCATACATACCTTCAACACGTAATTTGTCATATTCGATGTCCATTGAAGAAGGCGCTATCAAATCACGAATGGATGAAAGACCCTCCTGATAGAGTTTTTCGGCCTCCATCAATCTCTTTTTTTCTTCAGGAGTAATTGTGGATTTTTGACCTTTCGCTTTTGAGGCCTCTGTTTTTTGAACAGTTTGCTTTACAAGATCAGCCCTTTTCTTTTCGCTTATTGAAAAAAGTTCTTTGAAATTATCAAAGATACTTTGCTTTTTTTGGGCTTCCCGAGGAGTTGGGCCTGCTTTTGGTTCCTCCGGAGTTTCAGCTTTGGACACTTCGTCTGTTTCTTCTTTTTCTGTTTCAAGTTCGTATTTCGGAGTATCTTTACCTGCGTTCGCATTTTTTACCCATGCAGGCAAATCTTTTTGAGATTCTACCTCTGAAACTTCTGTTGTTTTTGCAACTTGTGGTTCGGTTTTTCTAATCCATGCCGGAGAAGAAACGGCTTCTTCCGAAACTTTATTCGAAGTGCTTGTTTCCTCCGGTAGAGTTTGATTTTTAGTTTTTGTTTGTTTTGTATCGTCAGGCATATCTTTAGAAAAATAACAAATTCTAAAATTTCTTATTAGTATACCAAATTTCAACATTTTTCTCAAGCTTCAATGTCTGAAAAAACCAAGCTTTAAAATTTTCCCTGACAAATTCTAAAATTTATGATAAATTCTTTTGGGCGAGATAAAATCCGTTTATCAGACACGAGGCGAAACCGAGTGTCCGGCTGAGCCAAGGCGAAGCATAAGTGTGAGCGGAGCGAGCTCCTTTTATATCTACTTTAAGTTTTAAATATGCCTGACGAAGAAAAAGAAGAAAGAAACGACTCTCCCTCGGAAGATTCTAATAAAGCCGAATCTACAGACGAAAAAGATGAGAAAATCGACCAGAAACAAGAAGAAGAGGTTACATTCGCTCGCAATTTAAAGATGCGAAGCTTATCCAAAGAAATGGAAGAATCTTATTTGGATTACGCTATGAGCGTTATTGTTTCACGCGCACTTCCAGACGTGAGAGATGGTTTAAAACCGGTACACAGAAGAATTTTATACGCGATGCACGGATTGGGACTGCGTTCTTCAGCTTCTTTCCGAAAATCCGCCGCGGTTGTTGGTGAAGTTTTGGGAAAATATCATCCGCATGGTGACAGCGCCGTATATGAATCAATGGTTCGCATGGCTCAAGATTTTTCACTTAGATATCCAACTGTTCGCGGACAAGGTAACTTCGGATCCATTGATGGAGATAGTGCGGCGGCAATGCGTTATACGGAAGCAAAACTGGAAAAAATTTCCGATGAAATGCTTGCTGATATCGACAAGGAAACAGTTAATTGGAATGACAACTATGACGGAAGATATAAAGAACCCTATGTCTTACCTTCAAAAATACCTCAACTTCTTCTAAACGGAACAACCGGTATTGCCGTAGGTATGGCAACATCTATTCATCCTCATAATCTTGGAGAAATTATTGATGGTGTAATTCATCTGATTGATAATCCGGAAGCTACAATTGATGATTTGATGGAATTCATTAAAGGCCCCGACTTCCCTACCGCGGGCAAAATTTATGATATTGAAGCCATTAAACAAGCATTTGTTACCGGTCGCGGAGGTATAACAATGCGTGCTCGAGCTGAAATCGAAGAAAGAAAAGGTGGCAAATATGCGATTGTAATAACAGAAATTCCATATCAGGTTAATAAGGCCTCTCTCGTTGAAAAAATCGCCAATTTGGTACGTGATAAAAAAATAGTTGGAATTTCGGACATTCGCGATGAATCAAACAAAGACGGTATTCGCATCGTTATAGAACTTAAAAGAGATTCGTTCCCAAAGAAAATCTTGAATCAACTGTACAAATTAACATTGATGCAGACGAATTTTAACATGAACATGATAGCTCTTGTCGATGGAATTCAACCGCGTCTTTTAAACTTAAAACAGGTACTTGAATATTTTATTATTCATAGACAGGAAGTGATCACCAGGAGAACACAATTTGAACTAAAAGTGGCAAAAAAAAGAGCACATATTTTAGAAGGATTACAAATTGCGATCGATAATATCGATGCTGTTATCGAAACAATTAAAAAATCCGAAACCAAAGAAAAAGCACATGAAGCTCTGATGAAAAAGTTCAAACTTTCGGAAAAACAAGCAACAGCTATCCTGGAAATGAGATTGCAAACTCTCGCGGGACTTGAACGCAAAAAAATCGAAGATGAATATAAAGAAAAATTGGCATTGATTAATAAACTTGAATCGATTTTGAAAGATCCAAAGGAGATTTTAAAAATCATCAAAGAAGAACTGGCTGAAATAAAAGAAAAATATGCCGATGAAAGACGAACGGAAATCGTTCCTCAAGGACTCGGCAAATTCTCGGACAGAGATACTATTCCAAATGAACCAATGATAGTAATTCTTTCAAAAGAAGGCTATGTAAAACGTGTTCCGCCTTCAACATTCAGAGCGCAACATAGAGGCGGAAAAGGAATTGTCGGTGTTACAACAAAAGAAGAAGATGAAATTATGATAATCAGACATGCGAAGAATCATGATAATTCTTTATTTTTTACTAACAAAGGTCGTGTATTTCAATTACCGGTTTATGAAATCCCTCAAACTTCAAGACAAGCAAAAGGTCAACCGATAGTTAACTTATTGCAACTTGGAGAAGGTGAAGTTGTAACTGCCATGCTAATTGTTAAAGATAAATTGAAAGGTGAATCGTTAATGATGGCAACAAGGAACGGAACTATCAAAAAAACCGCTGTAAGCGAATTTAAAAATGTTCGAAGAAACGGTCTTATCGCGATCAGATTACGTGATAAAGACTCACTCGAATGGGTGCGTGAAGTATCTAAAGAAAATGAAGTTGTTATTGTTACACGAAATGGAAAATCAATCAGATTTAATGAAAAAGACATCCGTCCAATCGGTCGTGCTTCAATGGGTGTTCGAGGAATTAAACTAAAAGATAAAGATAGAGTTGTTGAAATGGATGTTGTTTCCGATCCTCAAGCCGTACTGTTTGTATTAATGGAGAATGGACTCGGGAAGAGTACGAAGGTATCGAGTTACCGCTTACAAAGTAGAGGTGGGACCGGTGTAAAAACGGCTCAAGTAACAAATAAAACAGGACATGTTGTAGGAGCGAAAATAATTGAACCTCATCATGAAGGAGATATAATTTTGATTTCAAAAAAAGGACAATTGATTCGAATGAATTTGAAAGATATTCCTACACAAGGAAGAGCAACTCAAGGAGTTTATTTAATGAGGCTTAAAGGCGGAGACAAAGTAAGCAATCTTTCCGTAATCAGAACGGATGAACTTCAAAAAGACATTGAAAAAAGCGCAAAAGATGCTAAGGAACAACGGGAAAAAGAAGTAAAACAGGTTTATAAAGGAGTTGAAAAATTGGTAGATCCGGAAGAAGTTACAAAGACGGAGGTTGTGGAAAAATCCGAGACAGAACCTAAGCAAGAAAAAAAGTCTAAAGAACCGGTTAAAGTTGGAAAAGCTACTAAAAAGAAGGCAGACGATAAAAAAGTAGATCCCAATCAAACGAGCTTACTATAATCACATTTATCTTAAATGAAGCTTTAGAGCTCACGGAAGCTTCTCCAAGCGTTTACAAAAGTCCTTTTCTTTTTAGTATCAAATTTCCATTGACGAACACCTTGACATATGGCGAAAACCATAATATAATCAGGATGTAGTTTGTAAAAACTACCCTGCTCGAGGATTCGAGTCCGATTTTCGGACTTCGCTACGGTGAAGTCCTTTTTTATTATTTCTTCTTAGATTTCTTAATTCCGCAAATATACCCTTTTGCTTTTTGAACATTAATAAACAAATGTGCCTTTTCTTTCAATGTTTTACGAATTGGATTACTCGATATAAGTATAACCTTTTTCTTTTGTTTCCTAAGATACTCCAAAAGAATGGAGAAATCATTATCACTTGTAAATATACAAATAGTGTCATAATGATCTTTTAAACGAACTACATTTAGGCATAATTCAACGTCAAAATTGCACTTCGGAATATTTAGATATATCCCTTTTTGATCTTTTTTTGTTTTTTGTTTAAATACAGTTCTGTAAGCTTTTTTATCTGATGGAGTAAAATAATGTTTTATCCACTGTATAGGTTTAGAAACAACTCTGAATTTTTGTTTGCGAGCTTTCACATTAATATGTAAAGAAGCAGGCTTATCTTTATCAAAACCATAATAGAAAAATTTCTTTGAAGAAAAAATATCTATGAATTTTGCTAACTTTTCAATATCTACAAATAATTTTTCATCATCTTGTAATTTATTTTCATCCCAATCCCACACTTCTTCATCAAACCATTTATTTACATTTCCAAAATCAACAAAAGTGTAAATTTTCCCATATTCGTTTAAATCAAGTCCAATATGTTGCAGTTTAAGTGCATTTAAATCCATAAGTTCTTATGATATCATAATCCCGTTCAAGGATTTTGATTATAACAAGAAATAATAAAAGAATTAATGCGAAAATTCATGTGGTTCAGAATAGTTACTTCAATAATCGCACTTTTTGCCATGCCTCAAGTGTGTTTTGCATATAGTGCCGATATATCAATCTCTGAAAGCAGTATTAATTTTTCAAGCGACACTTTTTTGGAAGGGAATCCTGTACGAATTTATGCTACAGTTAATAATAACAGTACGAGTGATCTTCTTGGAACCGCTCAATTTTACGACGATACGGCAGGCAGACAGATAGGAAGCGATCAAACCATTTCGGTATTTGCAAATAAAACCGATGATATTTTTGTTGATTGGACTCCTGCTTTTGAAGGTCGGCATACAATTTCTATAACAATTGATCCTTGGCTATCCAAAAACGATGATCCCTCCAATAATAATGCCAGCAAAACTGTTGTTGTACTTAAAGATACCGATCATGACGGCATAACCGATTCTCAAGATTCCGACGATGATAACGACGGAGTAAACGATGAAAAAGATGCTTTTCCATTGGATGCTTCGGAATGGATCGATACTGACGGCGACAGAATTGGAAATAACTCTGACGAAGACGATGATAATGACGGAGTAAACGATGAAGAAGATGCGCTTCCGCTTGATTCGACGGAATGGGAAGATACCGATGGAGACGGAATTGGGAATAACGCGGACCGGGATGATGATAACGATGGATTACTTGATGAAGATGAAATTAAAAATGAAACAAATCCTTTAAAGGAAGATACTGATGAAGATGGAGCTTTGGACGGAGAAGATGATTTTCCCTTATATGCGCTTGAACAAAGTGATTTTGATAAAGACGGAATCGGTGATAACACCGACATGGATGACGATAACGACGGCATCTCGGACGCCGATGATGTAAACGATCATAATAAAGGACCTTCAATTGTTATTAAAGGTAATAAATCATTTGCATTTCTTCAAAGAGAACATGTGTTAAACGCGGCAGATTCATTTGATGAAGACGGCGAAATTAAACAAATTCAGTGGATTGTCGATGAAAAAGAAGCAAAACCGGGGACTTCCCTATCGTATACATTTGAAAAAAAGGGCGAACACAAAATAAAAGTTGTTGTTTTGGATGACAAAGATGAATCAAGGGAAATCGTATTAACTTTGAATGTTTATAATCTGGATTTATATTTGAAAATTGCACTAATTTCTATAATAATTTTTCTTGCAATTCTAATTTTGTTGAAGTATAGTACCTGGGCTAGTCACGAGCGAAGCAAGTGACTTTAGAAAGGAATCTGACATTTAAATGGTAAATAATTATGAAAACTGATATTCACCCAACATATTACCCGAATGCTACCGTTACCTGCGCTTGCGGAAACGTTGTAATCGCCGGCTCAACCATGGAAAAGCAAAAAACCGATATTTGCAGTGCATGTCACCCCTTCTATACAGGTAAACAAAAACTTGTTGATACCGCAGGTAGAGTTGATAAATTCAGAGCTAAAATGAAGGCTAAAGAAGAACATGACGCTAAACGAAAAAACAAGGAAAAAGGAAATGATGAAGAAGCAAAAGAATCCAAGTCGGAAGAAAAATATATGACCATTTCTCAAATGAAA
>JAJRYP010000023.1 GCA_024275695.1 Patescibacteria group bacterium
AATAAGTAAATAAGTAAATAT
The DNA here is from genome assembly GCA_024275695.1 of Patescibacteria group bacterium. Taxonomy (GTDB): domain Bacteria; phylum Patescibacteriota; class Gracilibacteria; order UBA1369; family PNNO01; genus JAJRYP01. The sequence continues at coordinate 22 of JAJRYP010000023.1, forward strand.
GAATAAAATTCTTACAGCAACATCTCGCGGGCAAATCACTTTACCTAAATTCTGGAGAGACAAAATGCAAACCTCTAATTTAAAAGCAACAATCGATGACAACCGAATTATTATCGAGCCGTTATATGAAGATAAAACACTTACAGAGGTTGTTGAAAACTCATGGGACGAATATAAAGAAGGAAAAGGTAAAGTCGTAACTCACGAAGAAGTAATTAAAAATGCACCTCATCAAGAAATTCCATAAACTTAATTCCCAAACTGTCCGCAATTTTGCGCTGAGTTTTGAATGACGGCCAGACATGCCCGTTTTCAATTCTGCTTACCTCTCGTTCACTTATACCTTTAATATCACGTTGTTTTTTCCCATGTTTAACTCTTAGGTCTCGAATTCTTTTACCCAATTTTTTTCGGGCCGGAGCGTTTTCTTTATCAACCTTTTTCTTATATTTTTTATCTTTTGCATATAAAACTTCTTCAAAAGGAAAAAACAGTTTGTCGTCACCGAAAATAATTTCGGCGTAATAAAATTGAATTGAATACTTATCTTTTTCATTTAGCGCTCCCCATCCTTTTATGAATGAAAAGGGGATGGTGAACTTGCGAAAATCTCCCGTTATAAAAGTAATTTTTTTTTTGTTATAAGTAATATCAAGAATTAACTCTTGAGGATTTTCATTCTTTTGAATAAATTTGTATCGTTTAATGATTTCATTTTCCTTCGGTGGTTCAATAAACATATCCGAAGAAACGGATTTATAAAAATTTTTTAAAATGTTTACATTGTCAAGATGTGTTGTTGCCATATTGTTGCCATTTAAGGATTAATTTCCTTTTATTTTTATTGATTATTGTTCTAAAATTTCTTAATAATTTTTGTTGGATTTTAATGGTAGCCCACATAACTTTATATGTATCATCTTCGATATCCATTTTGATTCTGAATTCACCCGCTTTAAATATATGAACATGTGAAGGTTCGTGATCTCCGGGAAATATATAAAACTTAATTCCACGGTACTCATAAACTTTTGGCATATATCATCCGTTAATATTATATATCGTTACCAGACAAAAAATCAAGAAAAAATAAAAAAATGTCTGGTTGTCGCGCATTTGATAAACAACCGCATGCATATCATGTGTAAGTAAAATTTCTATAAAATAAAACTAAAATTGTTCCTACGCGGTCCCTTCCTTCCAGGAATTCAAATACTCCACCTGCTCCGGTGTTAACTCGTCAATGGAGACGCCCGTAACATCTAATTGCAATTGCGAAATTTCCCGGTCTATTTCTTCCGGAAGCAGATGTACTTTCGCGTCCAACTTTCCTTTGTTTTTGACAAGATATTCGCATGCGAGAGCTTGTCCGCAGAAACTCATTGACATAACTTCGCTTGGATGTCCTTCGGCGGCGCTTAAATTGATTAAACGTCCTTCGGCGAGTAAGTATATCTCTTTGCCGTCAGCTAGCGTGTATCGGTCCATAAACGGCCTTACACGCTTTTTTGACGCGGCCGTTTTTTCTATACCGGCTACGTCGATTTCAATATCGAAATGGCCTGAATTCGCGAGTATGGCTCCGTTTCGCATCGTCAAAATATGATCAGGTCTAATGACGTGCTTATTTCCGGTAACAGTAATAAAAATATCGCCAAGCCTCGCGGCCTCTTCCATCTTCATCACTCTAAATCCATCCATGTGCGCCTGAAGAGCCGGAAAAGGATCGACTTCGGTTACGATGACGTTCGCGCCAAGTCCTTTTGCCCGCATGGCGCATCCTTTTCCGCAACTTCCGTAACCTGCCACAACAACTGTTTTTCCACAAAATAAAACGTTTGTTGCGCGTATAATCCCATCTAATGTTGATTGTCCGGTTCCGTAATAATTATCCATCAAATGTTTTGTTTTATTGTCGTTAACGGCGATAATAGGTACGCGCAAAGCTTCGTCGCGTTCCATTGAGTGAAGCCTTATTATTCCTGTTGTTGTTTCTTCGCATCCTCCGATCATATCTTCAAGAAGCTCCGGACGTTTTAAATGTATTTCGGTAATTAAATCACATCCGTCATCGATTGTTATATGCGGTTTTAAATCCAAAACTCGACCCAAAAATTCATAATACTCTCGTGAAGTTTCTCCTTTATGTCCATATGCCGCAATTCCTTCGTTACGTAATGCCTGCGCTACGTCGTCTTGTGTAGAAAGAGGATTGCAACTTGTTAAAGCAATATCGGCACCTCCCGCTTTTAGAGTTTTTACAAGTACCGCTGTTTCTTTAGTTATATGAAGTGCCATTCCAATGCGTATACCTTCAAAAGGCCGTTCTACCTCAAAGCGCTCACGTATTTTATTAAGCGCTCCCATGTTTCGCTTGGCAAGTTCTATATTTAATTTTCCTTGTTCCATGATGATTATTGTTTTAAATATTTTCTTGCTTCTTTTTTAAGCAGCTCCGCTTTGTCGGTTTTTTCCCACGTAAAGTCGTCGTCTTCTCTACCAAAATGGCCGTAAGTGGCGGTTTTGCGATAAATTGGACGTAACAGATTCAGATAGCTGATAATTCCGGCAGGTGACAAATCAAAATTCAAATTAACCAGTTCCTCTATTTTTCGAGGATCAATTTTTTCGGTTCCCAGTGTTGTCACTTTAAGAGATAGCGGATGAGTTATTCCAATAGCGTATGAAAGTTGAATTTCGCATCGATCCGCAAGCCCCGCAGCCACAATATTTTTTGCGATATATCTCGCCATGTAAGTGGCGCTTCTATCTACTTTGGTAGGATCTTTCCCCGAGAAGCAGCCTCCTCCATGAGCAGCCGATCCTCCATATGTATCAACGATTACTTTACGACCTGTAAGACCGGTATCTCCCATTGGTCCGCCAATAACAAAGATTCCCGCAGGGTTGATATAATATGAAGTTTTTTCATCAACAAGGTCTCCGCAAACAGGTTTGATTACATGCTTCTTAATGTCTTTTTCAATCTGATCCGGCTCGACTTTAGGATTATGTTGCGCCGATACAACAACCTGATCGACGCGCATGGGTTTGTCATTTTTATATTCAACGGTTACTTGAGTTTTGCCGTCCGGTCTTAAATATGGCAGGACCCCTTTTTTTCTAACTTCAGCCAGTCGCATCGCAAGTTTATGAGCGAGAGAAATTGGAAGAGGCATTAATTCTTTTGTTTCATTACACGCAAAACCAATCATAATTCCCTGATCTCCGGCACCCAAATTCTTATCCGGCGTGCGTTTTTTTCCAAGACCGGCCGCAATATTCGGACTTTGTTCGTGTATGGAAGTTAAAACCGAACAAGTCTCACAGTCAAAGCCATATTTCGCTCGAGTATAGCCAACTTCTTTTACAACTTTTCTCGCAATTGCGGGGATTTCAACGTAACAATCCGTTGTAATTTCTCCCGAAATAAATACCAAGCCGGTTGTAACAAGGGTCTCACACGCAACGCGCGCATAAGGGTCTTTTTCGAATATCGCATCCAAAATCGCGTCGGAAATTTGATCCGCCAATTTATCCGGATGTCCTTCTGTAACGGATTCAGATGTAAAGAAAAATGAACTCATGCCGTGATATTACCACTCATAAGAGGATAAATCCAGAAATATATGGTAAACTTGAGATAGTATATATTCACTGCTTCCATGAATATTGAATTACCTGAAATATCGATAGTCATTGTAGCCTATAATTCGAAAAAATATCTTGATAGTTGCCTTACTTCAATCAAGCATCAGACTATTTATGACTCTAATAAAATAGAAGTTATTTTTATAGATAACGGATCTTTTGACGGGAGCATTTCGGAGATTCAACGTAATTATAAATGGGTGAGTACTGTTCGGAATTTAAAGAACGTTGGATTTGCAGCGGCTTTAAATATGGGGATACATTACGCTTCCGGTGATTATATCTTGTTAATGAATCATGATGTTATTTTGGAAAGAGATTATCTTGAAAAGGCGCTTAAAAAAATGAAGCAAGATAAGCACATAGCTGCCTTAACGGGGAAGATTTATCAGTACGACTTTAATCATTCCGGGAAAACCGCAATTTTTGATACTGTAGGTGTCTTTGCCATGGTTGATCGAGAAATTTTGAGTGCGCGCGGATCTCGGGATATCGGGCAATTCGAAGATCCTCGGGAAATTTTCAGTGTTAGAAATATTTGCGGATTTTATCGTAAAAGAGCACTTGAAGATGTTCGCATAAATGATGAATATTTTGATGAAAACTTCTTTTTATATCTTGAAGATGTGGATCTTTGTTGGCGTTTGCATCTTTACGGATGGAAAGTGTATTTTCTTCCCTCAATGGTCGCTCATCATTGTATGGATAATATTAAAAAGAAAAATATAGTTGCGTATAAAAAGCGGGAAAAGAGATATTTTATGGTAAATGAAAGATTCATGGTATGGAAAAACGAGTTTATTGGAAACATGCTTCGCGATGTTTTTATTTTATTAAGGAAAAGATTTATAAAAAGAAGCATTCTTTTTAGCGGATGGATAAGCGGATGGATTGAATATTTAAAAAAGCTTCCGTCATCTCTGAAAAAGCGTAGAATCATTATGAAAAAGAAAAGAATAAGCAATGTTGAAATACGTAGATGGTTTATTGGTAAGGGAAGCGGCAAATATAATTTATATAAATCAAAAAGTTTAGAAATATATGCAAAGTACCCTCCGATTTATTGATCAAAAAAAAATCTCACTCATCTTGCTTGTATTTTCGGATTTGTTGTTTTTCTACTTTAGTTTTCTGATTGCTTACACTGTTAGAAATTCAATCGGAGAAGGAATTCAGCCTATTGAAGTTTATTTACCTGCGGTGCCTGTTTCTTTTGGTATTTTATTGGTTGTTTTTTATTTGTTTGGATTGTATGACCAAAAGATTCGAGTTAAAGGATTTACTGAAATTTACACTGCTTCAAAGGCGATATTAATGACAGCGGTGCTGTTAATGGCCGGTGCGTATCTATATAAATATGACTATTCCAGAGGTTTTATTCTTATTTTTACAGCTTCCACATTGATGCTTTTAAATACAGGACGATTCCTTATAAGAAGCATTAGAAAAGCATTGATAAAAAAAGGAGTTGGTGTGATGAAGGTTTTAATTATCGGGGCGGGGAAGCCCGGAAGAAAACTTGCCGGGCAAATTAAAAAGTATCAAAATTTCGGATATAAAATTGTTGGGTTTTTAGATGATCATGTGAAAAACGGTAAATCGAATATCAAGCTGCTTGGAGGAACGAAAAGCCTTATTGAAATAATTAAAAAAAAGAAAATCGATATAGTATTTGTTTCAGATCCGATGATGCCACACGAAAAAATTCTTGAAATGATGACGGATTGTCAGTATGTGGATGTGAAGTTTAAGCTTGTTTCAAATCTTTACGAAATTCTTTCCGGCACGATTGATATTAGTGAAATTGAAGGAATTCCCGCAATTGATTTTAAAAACAAAGGAAAAAATTTACTCTATCGAATAACAAAAAGGCTAATGGATTTTTTTGTGTCTCTGATTTTGCTTATACTGTTTTTTCCATTATGGATTATTATTACCGTTTTGATTCGACTTGATTCGAAAGGAAAAGCTCTTTTAAAACAGGATCGAAGCGGTAAGGATGGCAATGTATTTAAAATGTATAAATTCAGAACAATGGATAGTAACGCCAAACTTTATGAAAAGGCTCCAACAAATCCAAATGACCCAAGAATTACCGGGATCGGAAAGTTTTTACGTAAAACAAGTTTGGATGAACTCCCGCAATTAATAAATATCTTAAAGGGCGATATGTCACTTGTCGGGCCACGTCCCGAAATGCCGTTTATTGTAAAAGATTATACAAAATGGCAACGTAAAAGGCTTGAAGTAAAGCCGGGGTTAACGGGATTATGGCAGATTTTGGGAAGGAAAGATCTTCCACTTCATCAAAATATTGAATACGATTTTTACTATTTACAAAACCAATCGATTTTTCTGGATTTGGTTATTTTAATGAAAACGGTGTGGGTTATTATTACCGGGAAGGGTGCCTTTTAACGGTGACAAAACAAAAACGACATATTCGATTTAATGCGCCGTTAATTCTTACAATGCCATGAAAGCATTCATGGTTGTTGTTAATTCATCATTGATTCCGACGACGGACTGCGTGGTTTTTCAAAATAAGGAGGCTTGCAATTTGTAGGCTCTAAATTTCTTGTCAACTGTGTTATCTGATTGATGATCAAGTTCGTGATGAGGTTTGCAACGTGGCAAAAGTTTTTTATGCGATTTGAAAATCGACCACGGCTTTTCGTGATGGATCTCTTCTGCCGGATTATTACAACCTTCAATGCCGCACTTACCATTGGTTTGTGCCAGTGCTTCCCTTTTTTGTTTTGTTGATGCCTGTCGTGATTGCGGCTTTGCAGGTCTTGGATTCTTTTGCGGCTTTGGTTCCGGAAGGTCGGTTAGTTTTTCAAATACTTCGTTCCATGTTGCGCCTTTTCTCATTTTATGCTTAATAATCTTAAGTTTTAAAATCACTTTTGAATCGAGCTTAATCGAAAATGTTTCGAACTTCTTGTCATAAATCGGTTTTTCTGGCGAGACGGGTTTACTCGGCCCGGGCCGGGATTTGCGAATATCACGAATATGTATTTCTAATGCCGGTTTAGACATTTTTTGCACTTTTTCCACCCACTCATCTTCGTTTTTCTTTTCAGCAATTGAAGCAACTCGTCGTAATTTGCTTAATCCAACTTCCGGCATTAGCGCTTTTAATTTCGGCATTTTCTCTAGCCTCTTATCTACACGAATTACGTCCTGTACCATATCGCGACTGACTCCTCCAAGTTTTGCCGCATATTCAAAAATCGAGCCATAGCCATACTTTTTATATAAATGTCGTTGAAAAACTTCCGGCAAAGCCGCTATAAACTGCTTCCGCCATTTTAAAGATTTGCCACCTGAAAGTTTGCACCAATTATGCAATTCATCGTTTTTCATTTCTTCAAATTTCATATTTTGTTTGGTTAATTTATACTGAAATTATATCATTTTTTATAACTAAAAACTATTGACTATCGGCTAAAGCAAGTCGATATCTGCATATTTAGGTATGTTTGAATAAGGCCGTCAATTGAAATTAACTAAAGAGATCCGGTTTTGTTCCCAAAGCAGTAAAAGCTGCTTTGAGGGAGGTTTTTTGAGAAACGATTTTCATCGTTCTCCCGGGATTTTTCCGGAAAAACAGAGATCTTTTTAAAAATTAATCTCAACTCTGCAAAATTACCTTTTAGACTTATAGTCCACAAGGAGCAAAATTCTTGCTATAATAATTCCGATATGAATACTAAAGTATTTAAAAAGACGGCCTTTGTTGAATGGCTTAATAAAACGACGGAGTGGCTGATTTATTTTTCCGTTATTCTTGTGCCTCTTGTTTTTCTCCCGTATGTTGAAACTGTTTTTGCGACACCGAAACTTTATGTGATTAGAATTATCACGCTTATAGTAATTTTATTATGGGGGGTTAAAGGACTTTTTGAGAAGAAGATCGGTGTTAAACGGAATCGATTCTTATGGTTTGTTATTGGCTATGCGGTAATATCAATTTTGAATTCCATTGTTACCGTAAATTTATGGAGTAGTCTTTTGGGAACTTATGGAAGATTTGTCGGACTTTTCACAATTTTAAATCTTCTGTTTTGGGTATTTATCATCATTAATGAAATAAATACACGTGAAAAAATTCGAAAGCTTTTGTGGTGCGGCGTTATAACTTCGTTTGTAATTTCAATTTACGGAATTTTTCAGCATCAAAATTTATGGGTGAACATTTTTGCGTGGAGCCAGGATCCTTCCCGGCGTGTGTTTGCAACTATCGGACATAGTAATCATACGGCGGCCTATCTTGGAATGAATTTAATGATTTTGCTCGGACTTTTTGTCTCGGAAAAGTCTGCCAAAAGAAAAATGTTATTAATTTTGGTTTTTATCGTCATGTCTGTAACGCTTTTAATGACAGCGAGCAGAAGCGGAATTATTTCGGTTTTTGTTGCGCTCGTTATCTGGTTTTTGTTTTCATTAAAAGATAAAGTATTTTTCAAAAGAGTTAAGAAGCTAAAAAAAACAATACTTTTTATTATCACGGTGCTATTTTTGACGATTGTTGTTTTTAGGGGGCCTGTAAGTAAATTGACCGTCGTGGAGAGGACGGTAAGTACGATTGAATTCATGCGGCAAGGGAACATTCCGGATAGAGTGAGTTGGTGGTTTAGCACATGGGACATGATAATGGACAAGCCGATACTTGGGCATGGCCTTTCAACATACAGGGATATATATAACCGGTATCGCAGGACCGATTATAAACTTCCCGATGATGCGCAAGATCATATAACGCCTGAATCGGCGCATATGGAATATTTAAATACTTGGGCGCTTCAAGGGATTTTAGGGCTTTTTGCCTATTTGCTAATGATCGGGTTCACTTTTTATTATGGATTTCGTTTTATTAAAAGGTCTAAAAATGAAAAAGATAAACAAATTATCGGCGCGCTTCTTGCCGCCATTCTTGTTTATTTGATTCAAGTTCTGATGAGTTTTGGCGTTATTACAACGCTCTTTATGCTATATACATTTATTGGATTGATAATTTCTTATAGTTTTCTTGATGATAAGGAAAAAGAATTTAAGCCACATTTGATTTTGAGGATATTCGGATTTGTGATAGCTTTAACGATTTTTGTTGCCGGCGCTTATTATTCCGTTAGCATGTTCGCATCCGATTATTTTGTGAAAAACGCAAATGTGAATGCGGCTAAGGGTGATTTTGAAACGGCCATGAAAAATTATGAAAAAGCTATAAAACTTATGCCATATACTTCTTATTATTATGAAAAATATGCAGATTACTTGTTTGAAACGGGGATACGTATGCCAAATAATTCCCAGATAACATTTTTAATCGACGCGTTTGATTTATATGGCAAAGCGCTGCGTTTAAATCCATCCATTCCGTATGTGCATGTCAATAAGGGGCTTGTGGCTTCAAGGCTTGCTGTAATTCTTGAAGAAAAAGATCCCGAGAAATCCGAAATATTTAAGGAAGAAGCACTTAATGAACATAAAACAGCAATGGAACTTAGTATAAATAATCCGGTATATCCTTACAAATACGGTATACAATTGATGTTTTTTGAATATCCCGAAGATCAGGCAATAGAACAATTTAATTATGTTTTGAGGATTCGCGATCCGTATAAAGATACACAGGAACTGCTCGACGGACTTAGACTACAAACATCACCTTAATTTGATTTTTTGGCTATTTAAAAATGCGCTTGCAAATGCAGTGATTGGAATTGCCAAAAGCAATCCGAAGCTCCCTGAAATAGAACGGACTATTTCGGCTGCAATAAAATCAAAATTAATAACCTGCATTGTTCCAAACTCGTTCATTGCAAATAAAATCAGAAGCGGCAGCGCGCTCCCTACATAAGCAAGAATAAGCGTATTGGACATGGTTCCCATAATATCTTTCCCAACATTCATTCCGGATGCGAAAAGTTCGTTACACTTTTTATTTGAATTCGCTTCGGCTATTTCATGAACGGATGAAGCAATGGACATCCCAACATCCATAATGGCTCCCAGAGCACCGATCATTATGCTTGCGAAAAAGATATGATAAAAATTAAGATCCGGATTATTTACATAAAGAATACGCGCATCTTCACCGGAAAGTCCTGTTAGCATGCTTGCTTTACCAACTATATATGCGATTAGTGCTGCGAAAAATACGCCTCCAAGTGTCCCAATAATTGCTGATATGCTTTTGCGGGTTAAGCCCGCAATCATGGCTATTGTTATTATAGTTATTCCTATTGAAACCAGTACGGCAAGAAGCAGAGGGTCATATCCTTTAGCTGTCATGGGGATAAGGATATAAAATATTGCTCCAACGGTAACGGCAAGGCTGAGAATCGCACGTGCGCCTTTTAGTTTGCCTATCAATAGTAATACAATAACAAAAAGAACGATAAAAATAATCATTGTGTCATTTCGAATATAATCAGTTGCAAATCCGCTTATTGTTCCGTCTTCATATATTTGTAAAAGGACAAGCACTTTGTTTCCTTTTTTAAGATCTAAATCGAAAATTCTCTGCATAATTTCATTTTCCGATCGAAAAATAGTGCCTTTATATTTACCTTCAAGCACTTCGTACGTTACATTTTGAATCCTTTGATATTGAGGATCTTCCTTTTGGGGATTATAAAGAGGATTATCAGGATGAATCTGCAAATGTTCTTCTTTTACTTCGTTAACTTGAGCTTTAACATATATTTCTTCAATCGGAACTACAGGTTGTGCAAAAGCAGTATTGCCAATAAATGAAAGAGCTATAAAACTGCAAATTGTTATGAATAAAAATTTTTTCATAAATATAGAATCAGATCTTGTTTGTACAATATCCATAATTTTATTTATGCGCAAATAAAAAGAGGGAGGATATAATTATCCTCCCTAAAGGCTTGTAAGCTTGTACTAAATCTTTTAGTAAACCATAATTCTATAAAGCATGTTGAATGCCTTTCTTCTTGAAAGCTTGATTGGTCCAACCGCGCTTTCGGAAGTTAATTGGTATGGAAGCCAATCATTTTCATCAGCGGAGCGAAGCATATCGTAATACCAGATATTTGGATTTGGATTAATTGTGAAATCTTCACCAAGAGCCCCGAGCATCATTTTTAGACCTTCCGCAAGGATTACATACTGGGACGGTTTTGCAAGATTGTCTGTATAACCTTCAACGAAGCCTTCCTCTTGCGCAGTACAAAAGTATTTTGAAAACCATTTGTCATTTACGTCCGGAAAACAATTGTCCGCATTATCATCTATTTCATAAATATTTTTATATTCACTTGCTCTAAATGCAATAGCAAGAAGTTCAGCGCGAGTTAACGGATCTTCCGGTCTTAAGGTTTGATCTTTATGTCCGTAGACAATATCTCTTTCGCATAGGAATAGCCAGATTGGATATTCATCATCACTAGCGTCAACATCCGTCCATTCTCCGCAATCGTAGTCCGGTTTATCGCTATTGGTATCGCCATCATCGCTCGTGCCATCTTCGTTCGGTAAGTATGGATAAACAGGCATTGGCATAGGTTTGAATTCAAAATTATTCTCGTCGGGTATGTACGGATAGACCGGAATCGGTCTAATTGGTGCTATTTGTAAAGGTTGAAAGGTGTATTCATTAAAACCGATATCGGGAAGGTTTACACGAGGATTTCCATAATAATCAGTTGACGCTTCACTGTTTAAAATTGCATGAGAATATCCCGCGTCAATACAAGAGCTTCCCGCACCAAGTTTGTAGTAATCCGGATTTGAAAGTTCTGTGTTCCCTGCAAAATTCGGTGAACAAGTTTTGTTTTTTTCGGAATCAACTCCCCCAACATTTGCTAAGTAGATTGAGTTATTGCGAACATTTTCACCGGCCGTTTTAGTCATATTAAAGGCTATGGCGGAACCGTGTACTATATTGTTGTAAATTTGAGGTTTATAGTTCCCGGAATCGTCTTCGTGCCACAGGGCTCCTTTCGAAGCCTTGTTGTTATATAATGTGTTGTGTGCGATAAGAACATTATCACCTTCCTTAATGTGAATACATGAATTGTTACCGGCAGGTGATTCTGAAAAAAGGTTGTTTACAATTCTAATCCCGTTTTCTCCGGATACGATTCCGATTTTCGCGGTTGAATTATGAAATACATTGTTTCTTATTACAGATACGCTTTTCCCGTCAACATTTATGATAGAATCATCAAGTGCTTTTGTGTTATAGAAGAAGCTGTTTTGTACGGTTATCCTGTTGGTAAAAGAATTTGATGTGAAATCTATGACGGATGTCCCGAAAATGTTATAAAAAAACATTTCATCCAGTACAACTGTCTTATTTTTTTCTCCTTTGTTATTGATTTCAATTATGGGAGTTTTTGTTGCACCACCTTGAATAAAACTGATTCCTTTAATTGTACCGTCAAAATTGCTTGCTTTAATTCTGCCGTTCAATCGTGTCCTTGATCCTTCCTCGATGTTTCTTTCAGAAAAAGTGTTGTTATATCCACCTTCAATGAAGAATGTTTTATCTTTTAGCTTTAGCGGGGTTTCGCCTTCGAAATAAACACCGTTATCAATATAAATCGCAACGGTATTTGCTTTATTATTGTTTGCGGCATTTATTGCTTCCGTGATTGTTGTAAACGGACAATCTCTGGATCCTTTGGGAAACTGCGGCATATCGCATGCCAGTGCGGGAGGATTTGCGCTTACATAGAAAGAAGCTTCCGGCGTACCAAAAAGCGAACCTTTTAGGCGTTCTCCTTTTTGCGCGTAGATTCCAACTGCAACTATAACGGATAGGAGTATAAATACTCCAACCATTTTGAGAAGTTTTCGTTCTTTTTTTGGCATGTGTTTATGCATTTTTATTTTTGTTAGTTAGTTTTATACATATATTATTATACAATAAAAAGGTATG
>JAJRYP010000024.1 GCA_024275695.1 Patescibacteria group bacterium
AATAATATTCACTCGAAAGTATAAATGTAGTAGAGTGTGCAAGCAAGTTTTTTGGCGAGCTTTATATGAATATTGTTATTAAAACTCTCGGATGCAAAGCAAATCGCTATGAATCGGACAAGATTCGGGATAAGTTCGGCGATCGTTTTAATGTGGTTGATATTCAAACAACCAGGCCTGATCATGCTGACGTGATTATCGTTAACACATGTACTGTTACGCATGTTGCGGACAGAAAATCACGTCAGGCTATTTCTAATCTTAAAACTCAGTATCCCGAGGCAAAAGTTGTAGTTTTCGGATGCTCCGCAAATACGGACAGTGAAGGATATAAGAAGCTTCCGAATGTCGATTATGTTATTCGAAAGCCGCAAAAACTTTATGATTTATTGGAAAAACTTTCCAAGCAATTTGATAACATCCCCGAAAGTGAAAATTTTAATGAAAATCGTACAAGAGCTGTTATTAAAATTCAGGACGGGTGTAATAATTTCTGTTCATATTGCATCATTCCTTATGCGCGAGGTCGCGAGAAAAGTCGACCATCAAAGGAAATTATAAAAGAAATAAACGGAAAGTGTAAGAAAGGATATAAAGAGGTTGTACTTACCGGCATTAATATTGGAATGTGGAAAGAGAACGACAAAGATCTTGCCGACCTTATTAATGATATTCTTAAAAAAACAACTATTGCAAGGCTACGATTAAGCTCTATCGAACCTCAAAATTTCTCTAAGAAATTTCTTGAACTGTTTGGGAATTCAAGATTTTGCCCTCACTTGCATATTTCGCTTCAATCGGGATCTGATACTATTCTTAAAAGTATGAGGAGACATTATGATTCGGAACTTTTCGAAAAGATGGTTAATGAGTTAAGGGGGGTTTCGCCATTTATTAGTATTACAACCGATGTCATTGTCGGCTTTCCGGGTGAAACTGATGAACTTTTTATCGAAACAGTAGAATTTGTTAAAAAAATTGGATTTAGCAAAATTCATATATTTCCTTATTCAAAACGAAAAGGTACATTGGCAGCTGACATGCCCAATCAGGTTGCTTATGATGTTAAAAAAAGACGATGCAAGCAACTTGCCGTTTTAGAAAAAGAAATGAGGCTGGATTTTTACAATAAAAACATTGGAAGAACCGATAATGTTTTGATTGAAGTTGTTGATGAGAAAGGAGTTGCGAGCGGCTTTACGTCCAATTATTTACGAACCAGAATTCAACAAAAAATAGATACGAACAAAATGAATACTATCATTGATGTATCCTTGAACAAAGTCCTACAGAACTGCGAAATCCTGGGCGAATTAAAGCCCTAAATTTTTTCGTATCTCATCAGCTTTTTGTTTATCCTCCTCCGCTTTTCCACTTTGCTCTTGTTCCATCTCAATATCCTGCCATTCTTCAAAATGTTGTTTTTCCAATTTTTTTAGCTGAGGGACATGTCTTTCGGAAAGATTCGCAAATTTTTTCTTCTCTTCTTCAAAAATATTTATAAGTTCATCCACTTGCCATTGTTTAAGCTTTGGAATCGCATCAATAATCCTCTTTTTTTCCGCTTTGGAAAGCGAAATTGAACCGGCCAGTAATTTGACAAAATATGTGTCGTCGAATTTAGTATCCGGATGAGGTTGCAGAGTAAGCTTTATATTGTCACCGAGCATTGTTCCCAATTGAAAATTCGCCGGTTTTTCATCTTTTGGAGGTGGTGGCGTTGGTGTTCCGGCCCCCTGTTGTGCTGTTGCCCCGGCTGCCACAGAGGGTTGTTTTGCGGTTTGCGAAGTTCCGACTGCCGACCGACCCGTGGCAGGAGGAGTTCCCGATGCCGAAGGTGGTGCCGGTGGAATCGGCTGCGCCGGCTGCCGAGGTTGTGCGGGCTGTTGTTGTTGAGGCACAGCAGGCGTCCCTTGATCTCCCGGATCTACCGGCTTAGCGCCTCCGGCCTGTCCTTGTGTATCGTCATTCATAATAAGACTAATTTAATTAAATCAGTCTTGATTATAGCCTACTTGCATCAACTGTCAAAAGCTAAAACTTAACCACAACTCCGGAATAATTATATCCGGCCAAAATCCCTTCAAGCTCTCCTTTGGTCATTTCTATTTTTTGTCCGTAAAAAGGATCAACTATGTAAAAAGACTCCGGTGCTTCGGGTGTTCCCACATATCCTTCAACAACTAAATTGTGTTTGTACATCGGGATTGTGATAGTCTCACCGCTATTTCGAAGCTGCCAAGTAACAGTTGCCGTACCCGGTTCGGTTAAAATCACCGATCCGCTTCTTGCATTTACATTTCCAAATACGATTACAGGATGTCCCTCTTCGAGTTCCCGAGCTATAAAACTAAAATTTTTCCCTGAAAATTTCTCTGAATTTGGAGCCCAGTTCTGCGCAAGCTCTTCCAAAGGTCCTTCCAAGAATCCAAATCCTTTTAATTTGCTCATATAAATCGAAACGAGTCCATTATAATCCCCTACGAATACTTGCTGAGGATCATCCCAAACGTAAACTCCGTTTTCTTCAATAATCTCGTTATTCGGATATAAACCCATTGCAATCATTTCATCTAAAATTTCGTTTTCCGTAACGTATGTTTGCTGTGAAAGCGCTATCGCAAGCGCCGCGGTACCGCACGAGGCATAATATTGCTGCTTATATACGGTTAAATTTAAATTAATTTCGGATTTCATTTTTTTATCTTCATCCATCAAAATTCGATATATAATCTCGGAAACCTGACCTCTTGTCATAATGTTTTCATAACCACCACTTAATTCTTTCGGGATATAACCCGCCCTCATCGCAGGCGAGTAGTATTTGAATTTAAAAATGGCGTTCGGATTATCAACGGCCATACCAATCCCCTCGTACATTATTTTAAGTGATTCGATTAAATTAATTTCGCGTTCGGGCTTAAATGTTCCATCCGGATAACCTTCGATAATTTCTTTGTTTTTTGCAAAACATACATATTTTGAAAACCATAGATTTCCCGTTACATCAGAGAAACATGAAGTATCTTCAAAAGATTCGTAATCGGTTTCGTTAAAATTGGATTCGATAATTATTTTAAGAAGTTCGGCACGATTAATTGTTTTATCAGGTTTAAAAGTACCATCGGGATATCCGCTTATAATATCTTCTTCGAATAAATACACGATTGCCTCTTCGTACTTATGGTTTTCGTAATCATTGAAAGGAATTTCATCGGATTGAGCGTATACGACCGGAGCAAACATAGCTATCATTGCAAACCAAGCCGGTATTAATCTTTTCATTGCCTTTAAGTTAGAAAAATTTTTCCCAGTGTTAGGAACGAGTCGGATAGTGAATTTGTTGCAAAAAAAGCCCAACCAAGTGTAACAAAGTGAAAAGTAAAGACTATTCCAAGCGCTTTAAAAGCAATATTTTTAATTTGCAATTTTTTAAAAACAACATGATAAATTGCAAGACCGATTCCATGATAAATTGCCCAAACAAGGAAATGTAGTCCCGCACCATGCCATAATCCGAATACCGCCATTATGAGTATTACGTTAAAAACAGTTCTAATCATGCCTTTTCTACTTCCACCAAGAAATATGTAGATATAATCCCTAATCCAGCTTGATAATGACATGTGCCATCGTTTCCAAAACTCAGACGGATTTGAGGCAATGAACGGTTTATTGAAGTTTTGAGGAACCCGGTAGCCGAGCAAAAAGGCCGATCCGATGGCGATAAGCGAGTATCCCGCGAAATCGAAAAAGAGTCTAAAGTTGTACGCGTATAAAGAAAGGATTGTGGAATACCTGGTACCGTTTGCCGGATTCTGTAAGACTTCTGTAAGTGGCACCAGTGAATCCGCAATAACGAATTTATAGAAATAGCCCATTATCACTATTAACAGTCCATGAAAAAACGACTGCAGAGTGAGTTTTTGAAAACTTGAAATGAATTTTTGAAAACGTTTGATCGGCCCCGATACCAAAGTTGGATAGAAAAATGAAAAAACCAGGAAATCCTTAAAACTGTGCGGTTTGATTTTTCCAAAGTAGATGTCTGTGAGGTAGTGAATGAATTCGAATGTGAAAAAGGAGATACCCAGTGGCATTATTATGTTGAGATGCGGAAGCTCGGTTCCGGCAATCGACTCTGCGATTTCTACAAGCATGTTTGTGTATTTGAAGAACACTAACGAGCCCACTACTGCTAAAAGACCGAAAATGAATGCCGTCTTTTTCTTTTTTGGCTGGTTGGTTTTTTCGTATTTGAAAATGAGGCGGCCGACCCAGAAGACTACGAGATCGAGTCCGAAGATAAAGACGCGGATGAACTGACCCGCGATGAAGTAGAAGAGGCCGCCGGTAACTATTAAAAAATGCTTTTTGTACCGCATAGGAACAATCAACCAGTAAACGGCCACTGTTGCTATAAAAAAGAAAACAAATTCCAGAGTATTAAAAAGCATTTAGAAATTGTTATATATAAACATATCCGATTCTCCCGCAAACATAAGTATCGCACAGAGCACCATTGCAATTAAAAATCCATACAAAATGTCTAATAATAATGATTTCATTAAAATTTATTAATTGAGTTGGATATATTTTCAGCAAGTATTTTGTTCCCCTGCGCATCCAAATGCATATCATCAAGAAAGTTGGACTGATCAATTGCTTTCGTAAATTCCGCATTCCGGACATCTCTGTTGTCGGCATTTATAAGGAACTTGTAAACATTTCTGTTAAATTTCTCATTGCTGCATTTCCTAACTAATTCCTGATTATATGGCGGGAGAAAGACAATAGCATTAACATCATTCTTCTCAATAAAAGCGAGTGTTTTTAAATAAACATCAAAATTAAAATTATTCTTCGGATTCCATTCCGTAGCACTATATGCAATTTTACAATTAAAACTTCTCATCTCATCCTTTTCATTCCATTGCTTCTGTTTATATTCAAACGAATTCCTTTCGGGCTTTCCAAAGAATAAATGTTTTATAAAGTCCTCTTTCGACTTCTCATTAAAAATAGCTGCAAAAAGCTTTGTTTTATTAGCCGATACCGGAATCGATTTTTCCAAAGAATGTGATATTTGTTCAAAATATCTCGGATAAAATTCAAGTCCGTCTCGTATTTCATCATCAAGATATTTATTAAATTCAAAAAGTATCCTTTTTTGGCTTATCTTATCTTTCAATTTGCCGCTATTACCGTTAAACCATTTATAGTTATACTGAATCACAAAAACATTGTCCGAATTTGGATCCAGTTCAGTTAAATATCTAGTCCACAAATAATAATCAAGCGGCTTTGAGCCGCATGATGAAAGATTATAAACGGAATATTCGGGATGCATTTTTCTAAGATAACCAGTTACAGATTCCGATTCATCAGCCACTCCAATTCCGTAACTAACCGAATCACCCAACAAAAATATTTTCGATTTTTGATCTTCTGTTATTAGCTTTTCCACATCATTAAAATCCTCAAACGCAAAATTACACACGTTATTATCCGGCAATATTTCTGAAGCACGCGATGTTTGGCTATAAGAAGATATAATCGCGAACACCGCAATATTGATTGCTATGAAGAATATTATAGAAAAGCCTGCGATTCTATAAATTCTTTTCGATGAAAATGCATTAATGTTTTCAAACATGAATTATTCTATGACTTCAATAGTTACTGTATCAGGAAACGCAAGATATAGTGTAGCGATATGTAATATTTCATTTGCGTAAACAGATGCTCCTCCTGTTAATTCTATTGCAAAGTTCTCATATGAAGTCTGAATTTGTCCGTACTTATCATTAACAATTTCAGAAACCGTGTTTCCGTTGATATTAAAATAAATCATCCCTTCCGGTGAATATGAATCAATAGAACTGTCCGCAATTAAATAAATCTCAAGTATATTCCCTTCTTGCATATATCCGATATATACACTTCCCGGTTCATACCCTCCGCCTGTTGTGTAAATCGGGGGCTGAACAATGTCCGCATCTAAAGAAAGGATTCTTTGAATTACTTCAGCTGCCTGTGCCCGCGAAAAATCAGCGGCATATTGACCGCTTAATTCATCAGGAACAAGATATTTAGATGAAGCTGTATCGTAATACATTTGATACCATGGATCGTTTGCGGAGCTTGTTAAATCAATATTCATTCCTACAAGAATAATCTTAAGCGCTTCAACAAAATTAACATTTTGCTCCGGCTTAAATGTCCCGTCTTCATAACCTTCAACTATTCCCATAGCCTTCCCGAAACAAACATATTTTGTATACCACTGAGTTCCATCAATATCATTAAAACAAGTATCTCCTTCATAACCGTTATAAGTGGATTCAGAGTAAGATGAAGCAACGATAACTTTTAATAATTCCGCTCTGTTTAAAGTTCTATAAGGCTGATATGTCCCATCCGGATACCCCTCCACTATCCCGCGATTATAAACAAATTCAATTCCGTTTTCCCATTTGTGACCTTCGTGATCCGAGAAAGGAATAGCGGCTAACGCTGTGTTACTTAAGATAACAACAGCCAGCGCGGATAGTAATAAAATGTTTAATTTTTTCATAAATTGATTGAGTTAATTATAAGATGTTAATGCTTTAATATCGAAAGGAAACTTTAATTCTATAGAAGGTCACGCATTCGCGTGACTGTCCTCTCAAACTCTCCTTCCTATTTTTAGTCATTCGCTTTGCTCATGACTTCCACTTTATAGAGCATCCGATTGAAGGATATTGGACAGGAGAAATTTCTTTTCCTTCCACAAACGCAGTAAGAGCATCTCGAAGATCGTGTACTTCCACTTTGTCCGGTTCTTGCCAGTTATCATCAACTCGTCCGTGATAAATAAGCTTATGATTATTATCATAGACAAAAATATCCGGAGTACACTGCGCATTGTATTTTTTTGCCACCTCTTGCGTCTCATCTCTTAAATAAGGAAAATTCATTCCCCATTTTTTTGCGTATTCTGACATTTTTTCAAAACTGTCTTCAGGATAATTATCACTTTCATTGGCATTAATACCTATAAATTGAACATTTTTATCTTTAAACTCATCCTGCAACGCGATTAATCTCCCAATTACACCTTGCACATACGGGCAATGGTTACACATAAATACAATAACAAGCGCATGTGTTCGATTGTATTCGTCCAATGTATGAGTTTCATTATCAATTCCCGGAAGCTGAAATTCGGGAGCCGGCGTTCCCAAAGGAACATTCACCGATTCAAGTAATACCATTCTATAATTGTTTATGAAATAAAAGAGATTGGTTTACGCATCTTTTTACGTTTAATACGGATCATCATAACAAGAAGTATTCCGACAGCTAAAATTATAAGCCACCAAAACGTAAGAAGAATTGTGGTTAGAAATACTACAATTAAAGAAACCATTAATGACAATATTAAAACGACACCGCTAACCAGCCATCCCAAATTGGCAAAAATATCAAGAAACGAAAGAACCGGAATAATAAATGCGGTTAGTCCAAGCGTTAACAAAATTAATGACACTATTTTATAATACCACCATTCAAAGCGTGTCTCATCTTTATATAAATCTATCAGTTCTTTATTGCTTTTGTTTGTAACAAGAAATACTTTTCCACCTTGGATCGTGCCGTTGTTAAGTTCACCAATAACTATTAATTTTTCTGTATTGAGTACTCCTTCAACCTTTTCTCTAAATTCCGAATCTTCAATAAAACTCTTCTCTTCCAAATCAAAGACATATTTTGCCTTGTCGGGCACAATAGAAATATTTCCCATTGAGAAATTCGCTATAGCTTCATCGGTGCGCACATGTGTCCATTCATTATTATGCAATTCTTCTTTTGTCGTCTTATAATAAAGAAGACTTTCTTCACAAAGCGGAACTGAAATATCGCATGCAGTTACGGGAAGACCGGTAATCTTTACAAGGCCGGATGTCTTTTTTATGTCCTCAGCTTTAATAAGAGGAAGCCGCTTGATAATATTCAGTTCTCTATCAATGCCTTCGGAATATCCAAGCAAAACAAAACCAAAAATTCCAAGTAAGATCCCGAGAAATAAAGTTATAAAACTACTTCTAAAACTATGTTGATACTTTTCAAAAGGATTGCACTTAAAATCTTTTTTAATCTTTTTTTCCTCCTGACGCTCAATGAAGTCAGGTGAAGTTGCTCCTGATTTTTCCTGTTTATCTTCCATGCTGACAAATAATTTTTAAAGTTCAGCCGCTTGCGCAGCAATTTTACTTAATTCTGCTCTTGTAATAGAACGATTCGGCTCAAATTTATTACTTCCCACGCCTTCAACAATTTCAAGTTCTTTTGCCTTAGCCACATATTTTGCATACCATTGATCCAGCTGAACATCATCAAAAGGTTTTTCCTAGATTTCCGGCACCAAGACACCTTTGATTTCAAGAACAATTTTAACAGCCTCGGCTCTTGTTATTTCACGACCGGGATAAAGGATTCCATTATCACCCTGAACATATCCTTCCTGAGTTGCCTTACTCACAACATCACAAAACCAATCTGCATGACTCATATCGGGATAAATATCACCGTGACAACTTGTTCCGCCTATTCCAAATGCGAGCATAAGAATTTTTATTGCCTCTGCTCTATAAATGTAACTATTCGGCTCAAATTTACCGTCGCGTCCTTCAACTACACTTAAAACTCTAAGTTTTTCTATATA
>JAJRYP010000025.1 GCA_024275695.1 Patescibacteria group bacterium
AACGTTTAAACTTGGATTTTCGGCTTAAATTAAGGGGGTTTTCCTTTTTCGTCACCCCGGGGTGAGACGGTTTTAGTAAAAGTTCGTCTATAACACATCTCATGTGTGAAAAAACATAAAAACCTCCCCTAAAGCGAATTACGCCGGTTTTTCCGGGCGATGCCCGGAAAAACCGGGGTCTTTTTAGCCAATCAGGCATGCTTAGTATCTTTCTTAGCCATTGTAGGCTACTAACCATTTTCATTATGAAGACACCCAAAACCTCTCCGGAAAAAGATGTGTCTTTGGCTGAAAGTGAACCGTCGGGCCGGTGGACTCCGTCGGATCCGAATAGACGCGTAACCATACGTGACCGCGAAGGCAAGGGAGACAGCGCTACAATACGGGGGTTAACGGGGCGACAATACGCGCGCAAAAAGAGTTGCCGTCCTTCCACATATGCCGAATTTCGGAAAAGTGAGTGTTGCCACCAACGAATATAATGTAAACACGACGGAACCGAGCGAACTGTTGAAGTTATTTAATATGTAAAACTTCCAACATGTAGTCTAATACTTTTTGATATATAACTAAAAATTCTTTACCGGATCTATCCCTGGGTTTTGGTAAATTTACATCAAATGTTTTAACAATTTTGCTAGGACAGCGCGACATAATCATTATTTTATCACTTACAAATACGGCCTCTTCAACATCATGAGTTACCATTAATACGGTGGTGTTTAATTTACTTAAATTTTCAATAAGATCATTCTGTAGACGCATTTTAGTTATGTAGTCCAACGAAGCAAAAGGCTCATCTAACAACAATAAATCCGGCACGTTGATCAAGGCTCTTGCAAGTGCAAGTTTTTGAGACATACCTCCTGAAAGATTACTTGGATATAAATCAGCAAAATTCTCCAACTCAAAAAAATTTAAAATTTTCATGGCTTCCTCCTCATGAATATTTCCTCGTTTTTTTAATGCAAATAACACATTGTCTTTTACACTCATCCATGGGAATAATCGCAATTCTTGAAAAACAATACTACAGTCATCCGATGGTCCATGCACGAGACGGTCACCAATCCATATTTCACCCCGGTAATGATTGTCAATCCCGGTAATCATTCTCAGCAAAGTGCTTTTACCGCAACCACTACTGCCCAATATAGAAACAAAATTTTGCGGTTTTACATCTAAACAACAACCTTCCAAGATGTGAAGTTTAGAATCAGGATAAGACTTTCTGGCAATATTTATTTTTAACATCTTTGACATATGGTTGAATTATTCTCCCTCAAATTTTATTTTCCAAGAAGTAAAATGCTTTTCTGCTTTTATCAAAATTTGATCCGTGATTTTTCCAAGTATTCCTATAGTGATAATACCAACAAACATATCATCAGGTCGTGAAAAATTTCTTGAATCCCAAATGAGCCACCCCAGCCCTTTTGAAGATGCGACAACTTCAGCGGCTATTAACAATATCCATGAAAGTCCTAAGGCTAATCTCAAACCAAGGAAAATATTAGAAAGAGCCGAAGGAATTAAAATTTTTGTTATCAAAAAATAATTTGATTTTTTATAAATATTAGCTACTTCAACTAATTTTTTATCTACTGACCTAATCCCATGAACTGTATTGATAAACAACACGAAAAATGAGGCAACCATAAGTAAAACAATCTTTGACATTTCTCCAATTCCAAAAAAAATTATTAGAAGTGGAATCCAAACAATTGGAGGGATAGGGGCCAAAAATTGAAACATGGGACTGAGAAGCTTATTCAAAAATTTGGACAAACCAACTCCAACTCCAAATATCAATCCTAGCAAACTCCCTGAAATAAATCCTGCAAAAAGTCTATAAAGACTAATTCCAGAATGTTTCAATAATGATCCATCCTTTTAAAAAGCCAGTAATCGACAACGATTTGTGATGGGCTGGCGATTAATGTTTGAGGCAACCACCCCAGTCTTACACTAACCTCCCACAATCCAATCAAGCAAACGGGAAAAGTTATGGCGAGTGAAAAGTTTTTCAGTTTTTCATTGATATTCATCATAGCTAGTATAGATCAACCAACGTATTCTTGACATCAACATTGGTTTTTACCAGACCCATTTCAAAAAGAAAATCAGCTTTGTTTTGAATATCGGAAATCTCTTCAACACCAATTGTTGGATTAAAATCATGTTTTGCCCAGGCCAACTCAACTACCCCTAATTCTATTCCGAGTTCGTCAGCAACTATTCGTTGAGCCTCCGCCGTATTTTCCAAAATCCATTGTTGACTTTTTTTAATTGCCTCAACCAAATCAGCTGCCAATTCAGGGTTTTCTTGTCTAAATCCATCTCTCATCGCAACTATACTTTGTATAAAAACATTGCTACCTCTTAACACTCTTCCCGTATTTGCATATTCCTCTTGCTCGACAAAGGGCGGCCAAATTGCCCAACCATCAATTTGCCTCGCAACAAAAGCGGCTTTTACATCCCGGGGATTCATATCGATAATTTCAACATCGTCTGCTGTCAACCCTGCCTGCTGTAATATCTTATTTAGCCCATAATGCGAGCTTGACCCTGAAGGAACAGCAATTTTTTTCCCTCTTAAATCAATAACTTCGTTTATATCCGATTCGGATGGGACCACAATTTCCTGAACCAAGCTAACGCCCGGTGAAACTATACTTAAATCTATTCCCGCTGCCTTACCGATAATAGCAGGAGGTTCCGCTTCAAATATGATATCCAAATTGTCTGTTGCCAGAGCTTCATTGATTGCAGGTAAAGTTTGAAATTCAACATATTTAACAGTCACTCCATATTTATCCGCAACTTCATCAAACAGGCCGTTGTTTTTTGCAACAATATAAGGGGCATAATCAATCGCTCTTGAAAAGCTTCCGATGTTAACTTCTTTTACCGATTGAACTTCATCCGTTGCTATTGAATCATCGTTAAATGATGTACAGCCGACAAACAAGGCGATAGCCGAAACGAGGATCAAAGAGGTTAATATTTTTTCATTTTTTAGTTTGTTAAAAAAAAGTATACTCATAAAGGCGTTCACATATTATACATGAGTTTTAAAAATTACAAATTAAACAAAGGTGATAAAATTGCGATTCTTGCCCCTTCCTCAGGGAAAGCGAAAAAGTTCCCTGGTGTATATAAGGAAGGGATAAAAAACATTGAAGAAATTTTCGGATTAATTGTGGTGGAATATCCAACTACGAAGATGGATGATAAACAGCTCTATAACAATCCTGATTTAAGAGCCGAAGATATAAACAACGCGTTTGCTGATTCTTCCATTCGGGGAATTATTACAACCATAGGGGGCGATGATTCGGTTAGGATCCTGCCTTTGCTAGATAAAAATGTGATCAAAAAAAATCCCAAATTATTCATGGGATATTCCGACACATCGGTTCTTCTGGTATTTTTAAATCAACTCGGTTTGATTTCTTTTCATGGTCCGTCAGTTATGGCAGGTTTTGCCCAAACAAAAAATTTACCAAAATCTTTTGAAAACCACATAAACAATTTATTATTCAGTGAATTTAAAACTTTGGAGTACCGTCCATTTCGCAAGTATTGCGATTGTTACAAAGACTGGGAACTACCAGAAACAAAAGGTGCTATTAACAAACTCAAAGAAAATGATGGTTGGCATTGGATAAATGGGGAGAATGAAGTTTCAGGAAAATTGTTTGGTGGATGCATTGAAGCTCTCGAATTTATAAAATCTACTATCTATTGGCCATCAAAGAATTTTTGGCAGGATAGAATTTTATTTCTTGAAACCTCGGAAGAAAAGCCTACAATAGACCAAGTCAAACGTATGCTTCGTAATTATGGCACACAAGGAGTATTCCAAAAAATTTCCGCATTATTGTTTGGTCGCGCGAACTTCTATACGAGCATAGAGAAACAAAGACTGGAGAAAATGATTTTAGATGTTGTTATTGACGAGTTCAATGCCAATAATCTACCGATAATCACAAATATGGACTTTGGACATACCGACCCTCAGCTAATCCTCCCGTTGGGAATGGATGTAACAATAAATTGCGTAACAAAAACAATTATACTTCTAAACAATTAAGGAGTAGGAGCTCTCTTTCCGAAAAATCCTGTTCTTTTGGCGATGTTTCCGCAACAAATACAGTTTGCACCCTCGTTAGCATTAATCTCTCGGACATGCCCTAAAAATTCACCTCTAAAGCGACTTTCCATTTCTTTCCCGCATGTATCTTCCACGCAATGATCAAAAATTACCAATTTGTTTGTGCTAAGAATCATTCCCAATTCGGAAATATCTGCCGCTCGTTGGACATTTGAATCCAAATGAGCTCTGGCTCTTTCCTCATAATTTGCAGAAATGCTGTTTAGTAAATGCGGGATTGCTTCTGTAAATTCTCCCGCCTCAACAGTTCCCTGCTCTAAAGTATCCCTTCTTGAAAATCGTATTTTGCCGCTCCCCATAAATGTAACTCTTACCGGTACGCCAGCTACCATTGGGTCTTTTAAGCGGCGTTGAATTGATTTATTGTACCTTTGGTCAATGTCAACTCTATGTTTACCAATCTTTGAAGCTAATTCTCTAGCATCAGCTCCAAAAGTTTGATTGTTTGGGATAATTGATATTTGGATTGGCGCAATTGACGGCGGCAGACACAAGCCATATTTATCCCTTAACTGGTCCAATAACGGAGGAATTAATCCTTCCCAAAATCCAAATCCAACTTGATGCACATGCTCTTTCTTTCCATTTGTACGCGCTGTTGCGACATTAAATGCCCTAGCAAAAGTATTACTATGTTTATACACAGTAGCAATTCTAACGCTTCCCCTAACAGGTGAAGCAAACGCTTGTAATGAAGTTACCTTCTTCGCTACAGGTTTATTTCCCCACATTGATTGATCTATAGTCAAAAACGCAATTCCTAAACTCCGAAAATATTCTTGTACAGCCTTAATTATTATTTCAAATTCCTTTTCGCAAGCTTCATCGGTTTCGCTAATACTGTATGCTTCAAAGAGGTCGGTATTTTCGTCAGAATTCAAGAATGGGCGTGTAGATACTGAATGGCTACGAATAATTTGATGATGAGAATACCCCCTAAAAGGGAAATGGGCTCGACCATTTCTAATTTGTTCATGCAAATGATAATTTATAACCGGATCGTTAGTTGAATTTGCGAACCTACCAGAATCCCTGAACTCACCATCTCGTTTTTAGGCAAGCCAATAAGTGCCTTTTGTTAAATCGACAATTTTTCTAATTACATTATCTATGATTTCTCTTGGCAGTATTATTGGGGACTGGAAAGGCCCGTAGCCCATATCATCAAGTTGCCTTGAAAATCCATCAAAAACAGCTTTTTTTAATCTCATGCCATATGGCAACCACATGTATCCTCCTCCTTCCCATACATTCTTTCCTCGAGCGATAATGCCAACTCTCTCGAAAACATCAATCATCCTTTGATAACTCATAGTTTCCCCTGTCACTCTCTCAAACGGCTCTGCACTTTCAGAAACCCAACTCGGTTCCTCTTTTTGTTCAATGGAAGCTAAGGCATCCCTAATTCTATCTAAAATCGCTGCACGGTTGCCCATAACCTCATCGGAAGACAATTCGGCAATAAGGGTTTTAACTATTTCACTTGAGGGTTGAATAGTAGCTACTTGTTCCACTTTTCTTTTACTCATATAGTAAACTTACAATTCTTGACAA
>JAJRYP010000026.1 GCA_024275695.1 Patescibacteria group bacterium
GAAACTTTCTCGAAAACGGACAATCCGCAACTCCATCAACCCGACTTTCAAAAATCTACGCGCAACGAAAAACCAACCCAATACAAAAACAATCTCGAATTTATTAAATTTCGGTCAAGTCAAAATCCTCACGCCAAACAACCGACCCAAATCTCAAAAATCACCCTACCCACGCAACAATACCGAGTTTATAAAATTTTTAGGTGGTCCGACCACTTAAATCACTTAAATTTGAAAATTTCCATACAGTATAACGACGCAAACTCACTCAAAATAGCACCAATTTTATATTCATTAAATATCGGTCAAATCGACTTTTTCGCACAATTCGCAAAACCAAACCTATCCCGCTAAATAAACAAAACTCAACCTTGTTGTCACATCACGTCAACACTCTGTCCTTTACAAAATCGGTTAAATATATTTTAATATGCTCCTTTCCTTCACAATATGCGACATGTACAGCTTAATTGAATTATTAAGAAAAATTGGTTTAACAGAGAAAGAAGCTGTTACTTATTGTACGAATTTAAAAATCGGAACACATCCCGCAAGTACTATCGCGCGAAAGGCGCAAATTAATCGTTGTACGGCATATACGGTTCTTGAATCGCTTGTTAAAAAAGGGCTTGTTTGCGAATTCATTCAAAACAAACTTCGATATTATACGGCTGTCGAGCCAAAACAATTAATTACATATATAAATGAACAAAAGCGAAATCTTGCTTACCACAAAGAAGAAATAATGGTGTCTCTTCCTTCGTTTGAAGCATTGAAGCATCCGCATCACGTAATGCCAACTGTTAAATCCTATTCGAGCAAAACAGGAATAATTAATATTTTTCATGAAGTTATAAAAGAACAAAAACTTACAATTTGGGCGCTGCGTTCAAAAGAGCAACACAGATTTTTCCAGCGTTTTGCTCCGGCGTTTGTTGAAAACGAAAAAAAGATTCGACTTATTCGTCTTGGCGACAAAAAGCACGAACAATTCGAAATTTTCAGCATGGAAGATCTGGAAGCACTTCCCGCATGCATACCAATCCAGTTTATTGGAAACAACAAAGCTTTCATTTGCTCAACTTATCAACAATATGGTATCGAAATAATCAATAAAGAAATCGTACAACTTCTATTGAAACAATTCGATGCCGTATGGAATAAATAAAAGACCCTCCCGCACTTCGCAGGAAGGCCTTTTATGTGTTTATCAATGTCTGTTATTGACCGGTTTCCAACGCTTCAGATTCTATTTTCATTTCGTTAAGCATTGCATCTATTTCTTCGTTAGTCATTGAATCGTCCATCATTTCGTCATCCGTCATCATTGAATCATCCAGTTCCATTCCGGGATCCATCATTGCTCCTCCGAACATTAGCATTGCAATATCTTCTTCGGTGATCTCCTTTTGAGCGTCAGGTGTTGATACCGGATTTGCTTTTGTTGGATTTATCATGAACGACATGTCCATTGTTCCGTTCATTTCTTTATCATCAAGCTCCATTGTTCCCGCAAATCCGGTTAGAAGGTTTTCTTTTACAGCGACATAAACTTCTCCGC
>JAJRYP010000027.1 GCA_024275695.1 Patescibacteria group bacterium
CGATAGAGTCCAGGTTTTCTCCAAGAGGAAACGATGGAACGCGGAGATCATCTTCGCGGAGTGCTACCGAAGCAGGGGATCGTCCGTCGTATGGACATTCTCGCGCGTGGTGGCTATCAACATCGGTCCGAGGCACGTGAGTCGGATCAGCATCCACGCGGTGTTGATGGTTGGGACGACCAGCATCTACAAGCCGCCCGTAAAGGCGGCGTGGTACAAACCTTCCGTATGGAAACCTATCGGGGGCAACTCGAACAATGAAAGGAGGTATTGCGACTAGCAGTTTCATGACCGCGGCGCGCACGTAAAGTGCTTGCGCCGCGGTCTTTCGCCATGCAAACAATTAAGTCAAAATAGCATTATCGAAATCCCGGAAAAGATAGCTGTCAAAGTCATCCATTCTCCCCACTCGCAACATATACCTAACAGCATCAATCGAAACGGGGGAAATATCCTTTGTCATTGATTGAAGATATGCGTCAAATTCCTTTTTGTTTTTAAACGAAGGCAACAATCCGATTTCTATATTTCTTATAATACCGGCCAATTCATAGGCCAATTTGACCATATCGGCCGCAAAAATTTCATTTCCGGTAAAGCCGTCTCTGTTTGAAGATAAATCTGCTATTTCCAAAGCATTTCCAAGTATTGTTTTTCCAATCAATCCGCGTTGAATTTCCAACCCGAGTTTCACATATTCAAATTTAGCGGGATCACGTTTTCCTTCGCTTCTCCAAACTTGATTCCCGGGAGAATTTTTATATGCCACACCTAAAGAAGATAACCTCATAATCATGCCAATTTTATCTACATCCACTCCGTCCAACTCAAATAACGACATCAATTTTATCGCTATCCCCGCTTCTTGCGAAGCTTCGTTTAACGTGTCTTCATCAACCATACTTTTTACAATCAATTCGGTTTGTTTGAATACAAATTGTTCATATCGACTTATATCGTCGTCGGACATTTCTTGAACTTTTTCATTTAATGTTATCCTTGATTTATAAATTTGTATTACTTTTTCGAAGTATAACAACACGTATCGAAGCATCTTTTTTTCCACTTCCGTTAAAGGTAAATCGCTCCTGAGCTCAACAGCATATCGGGATTTTTCGGAAAGACGGATGATTGTACGAATTTGATCTTCAAGTCCATATAAATTTTGTTCGAGTATCCCTGCGGGACAACTTTTTTCATGCTCCGAACCAAACATGCCGACAAATAAAACAGAAACATGAGGAACCAGTTCCCGCACGGATTTCATAAATTCGGCATCTAAAGCATCCAACGAAACTTGTTCCGTCCACAACGCGGGACTGCGTAAAGTATCCAGAAACTTTTGATTCCACGATCGTCTGCGAAAAGTACGCGCCGCATCTTGCAGTATTATTGCCGAAGGCCGAATTCCCTCATCGCCAAGTTTGCACTTTAAACCCGAAAGCTCATTGTACATTGAAATTAATTCTCTACGAAGCGTATCGTCGGCATCATCAAGTTCTCCAAGAATATTAAAAGCCGCGCAAATGTTTTGATAAGCTTCATCATATGCAGCACGTTGCTCTTTTAATCTTTCATCATCTTGAAATACATAATCGTTAAGTGTTTTTGCGCGCTCAATATTAATTCGAGCTCTTATTGTATGGGCCTCAACATGATGACGATAATAGCCAAATGCCCGCTCTTGCATAGACGGCACCGCATCAAGTACAATTTTTTCAATGTATCGAAGTTTCATTAACGGAACTCGCAAACCAAGAGGATGTCTTTGAAAGTCCGACATAATTTCATGAACTTCATCCCCTATCATGGTCCTTAAAGTTTCGAGATCAAGTGCTCTTTCAGGTGCCGAAGTGTATAAGTACATCAACTTTCGCGCTTTCAGCAAATCAATTTCTTTCGACTCCCTGTGCGTTTCGTTTTTTTCGGGCGCATATTCTTCAGCCTCCAGGTAAGCATCGTCAAGAGCCTTTTGCATTTTTTCCATCAAGGCTTCAATCATTAAGTCGTCTTCGTCCGGCGAAGTTTCAGCCCATCCGTCATCCGG
Source organism: Patescibacteria group bacterium (assembly GCA_024275695.1). Lineage (GTDB taxonomy): Bacteria > Patescibacteriota > Gracilibacteria > UBA1369 > PNNO01 > JAJRYP01. The sequence goes on from JAJRYP010000027.1 coordinate 2,048, forward strand.
CGCAATATGTGCTGATGATAACGAGGTTGTGTCCGCCCTCATAATTTCCATCTGTTGAGCCCTTACATCTTCCGGATTATACATACAGTCCAAAACATATTTTTGAGCAATTTTGGCAAGACTCAAATTTGCTTTAAAAAGAACTTTTTTGGGTATTGGAGCTCCTCGACCGTGTAATTCTTCACACCATCGAATTATTGTTTCGATCTTTTCTTTCGCACCTTCATAATATTGCATATTCAAAAGAGCATCCGTTGTATATATCTCCACTAACAATTCCATTGCATACAGCACAGTGTGACGCGCGGCTCTATCCAAATGTGCGCTTGGATAATTTTTCTTAATAATTTCCCAAAACTTTTCTTCATTTGCGGAACTTAAAGCCAATTTGGTTTCGCCTACATCATGCTGCATGTAAAGTGCCATTTTTGCCTCCATGACATCATTAAATATTTCAAACCATGTTTCCGCATGTTTTTTATATTGAGAAATATTTGAATTGCCGGCCTCCGTTTCATCAATTTCAGCAAAGTAATCTAATGTTTTTACGGCTGCATGTTTAAACACGCGCAAGCACACCCTTCCTTTCTCCACATGTTTTGTTGAAAAAACATAAAAATCCTGAATTGCTTCGATATATTTAGTTAATAAAAAATAGAACATTGCCAAAGTGGCTCGCTCTGATTCAGAGAGATCGCTCATTGATATATCTTCCAAAAATTCGTCAAGTTGGCTTAAAAAATTTTCCCCGGCGCCTAGATCGGTAAACGTAAATCCTTCATAAAGTAAATTTTGAATATGTCTAAAGTCGTTATTGCTTTGAGCAAGGCTAAGTATCATATTTTCCAGAATAATTCCAAAAGCATGATATTCTTCCATGATTTCGCGAGGAGATTCTTGCAAAATTGTTAAACATTCCGTGATAGCAAAATGCAATGTCGCCTCTTTGAATAAAAGTTCAACTTGGTCAAACCCTTGTTTTCGCGCGGCACCTATTATTCCTTGTGCTTCTCTAAATTTCTCAAGAGCTTCTTCGTGATTATTATGTTGTCTTGCTTTTTGCCCTTCATCATAAATTTTCTTAAAATCCGTAAGCGCCTCTTCGTAAGATTCAAATTTTGGGAACGGCTTTTCTATATGTGTCCGCTTTGCTCCTTCAGCCATATAGAGAGAGGTTTTCTATAATGTGTCAATTTGTTAGTAACGCATATTGGCTTCAATAGCAAGTAAATTTAAGTGGTCGGACCACCTAAAAATTTTATAAAATCGGGATTATCGGGCAACTCAAATCCAATTGCAAAATTCAACCTAATCCCATACAATGGCAATATAAAAAGGGCTTGCTTTTAGGCACCCTTTCTTAAATCGAATCGAGATGAAGAAATCGACATCAAAAAAGCGTTTAAATAAAGGTTTTTTGCTTGTTGAAGCTTTAATTTCCATCACAATTTTGATTATGGTAAGCGTGACCGGAATTAGTTTGTTGATTCTTGGACAACAAGCAATTAATTTTAACGAACATAGTTTAGAGGCAAGTTTGCTTTCTCGAGAAGGCGTGAATTCCTTGCGCGGACTACGCGACACAAACTGGCTTCGATTTGGCTATGACAAAGGAGCATGCTGGAAAATGATCGGTGATGATTGCGCGACGGCAACACCAATTGCCGTGACTTATTATAGAGTCGAGGTTTCCCAAACAGGTGCGCCAACACTTACGGAAGGCAAAAAACTGGACTTAACCGATGGCGTAAATACTGATGATGAATTCTATCAACTGTATTATCAGGATCTTGATCCGGACCCGGATATAACGGAACGATTTGTCGGGCACGAAAAAGGAAGTGCCATAAAAGCAAGTCCGTTTTATCGAATGGTCGAAATAACTTCTTCAACCAACGATCATGTTGAAGGAATTGTTAGGGTTGCCTGGCTGGAATCAGGCAAAGCAAAAGAAAGCTCACTGCCGTTTACACTTACAAATTATTTATCGGAAATTTAACGCCTATACATCGCTATGCCAAAAAAAGCACAAAAAAAGAAAGTAGCCAAGCCCGGCACGAAGCGAAAAACTCGTATGTCTCGACTAGACAAAAAGATGTGGCGGGTAGGCATCCGGGTAACCGTTGCGATTGCGATAATAATTTTTGCCGTATTTATGATTATTCTAAGAAGTACGATTCAAGACATAAGCAAAGACCCTTCGTTAATTTCGATTTCGAACAATTCGGCGTTTAATGTTGTAATGCTAATCAATAAAAACAAGAATACATTTGTTGAAGATAAAGATGAATGCTGGAATCAAAAACACACATACGCATCATGCATCAAGGCAAATGAACTTGTGGAAGGAAGATACGCGCTTGCCGGAAGTGAAAATCGAAGATGGTTGGAAGGCCCTTATGACGAAGAAATCGACAGTTCGTCCTTCGAAATTCCCACTCGCAATATTCGGGAAGCCTTGGGCGGATTTATGAAAACCGAAACGAAATATTATCAAACGATCGAAATTTCATATCCCAAAGACGAGAACGAAATGTACGTTAAAATATCAACCGTAAACGACAAAGGAGACAAACATACCGAAACAATTACCATTAAAAAATAATGAAAAAACCCACTGCAAATAGAGGATTCACTTTCGTAGAACTGCTGATAGCTCTGGCAATTTTCGCGACTTTTTTAACCGGAATCGTTACTTTAATGGTTGATTTATACAGAACTTCAAAACGAATCACTTTGGAAGAACAAGTGTATCAGGATATGCGCGCGATCATGAATCAGATCGTAAATTATGTTGAAAATAATGCTATCGATTACGAGGAATATTATCGTGAGGCGATTGGCGGAGAATATTTGGCTAAAGGAACGGTGTACACATACGGTGACTACTCTAAATTATTTTATGATTTTGGTACGGGCGGAATCGGGCCGAACGGAGAAGGAGCGCTTTGTAACGACGGCTCCGACCCCGCTCTCAATCCGGGCTGCGTAATAGACAAAACAACCATAGACACAAACAGAGGCCGGCATCCATACGACGACGATCCCGCAAAAGGGAATGCTTTCTGCGGCCCTCCAGCGGGCGGCTGCGGCGGTGATTTAAGTGTTTATCACAAGCAAGACAATTTGTACCTCATAAACGAAGCCGGAGATAAAAAAACAGTACTTGCGCTCGAGACGGTGGAAAAAACGGTAGACAGCAATACGTTTGACGAAAAAACATTATCGTTGGTATGGCTCTATGGCAGCGACACGGACAGAAATGATGTGGTAGACGAGTGGACGGTCGGACCTGAATTTATAGGAACCGGCGGCGCTCCAATAACCGACGCGGGGTTAATAGCCGATATAGATCCGGCCGATAAAAATTCGCCTTCCGAAATTTATGAAAACTTCATTCCGATAAGTCCGCTGCGAACGAATATTGTCGACTTGAAATTCTACATAACACCATTGGAAGATCCATATAAAGCCTTCGCGGAAACCGACCCGTTAACGGAAACTTTGATTCAACCTCGCGTGACAGTGGTATTGACAGTTCAGCCATCGGTAACGGAAACACAGGACTACTTAGGCCCGGTGCCGCAAAAAACCTTGCAAACAACCATTTATTCCGGGGTTAAGAGTGAGGTTGTGAGTTATTAAAGTTTTCTGTGAGTTAATCAAACATTAAATTTTTCTAAATTTTTTAGGTTTTTTCTTGTATCGGTTACAAATTCTTGATAATACGGAGTTGACATATCCTCGAATCAGTTAACAATTCCTACATGAGCACAAAAAACTTTCTAAAAAAAGGAGCACTGCTTGTTTGTTGTGCTCAGGTGTTTTCGTTTATTCCGGTTCAAGGTGCGTACGCTCAAGCCGCCATGGAAAAAATTAATATAAAATCGGAGATTCGTGAAACAGAAGTCGTTCCAATTAGAGAAAAAACTATAGCTCCCGAAAAAATAACGGAAAGTATTAAACTTGCGCCGGAAGATATTAAAGAAGATGTCAAGCTTGTAGATCCGACAGACCTTGAACAAGAAAAAATCGAACCGATAAATCCTGTAGATCCGGAAATCATCGAAAATTTACCCGAATTGCCGGAAATCCCTGAAAATATGCAGACGATCGACGGATATATTCCAACGGAACCGATAGAAATTACGGAAAGAACCGGTCAATCATCAATAAAAGATAGTTTCGACGTTAACGGAACAAGCGGAGCCGCAACATTTGCAAATAATTTATATCTCCCTCCGGGAAGAAACGGCATGACACCAACTCTTGCCTTAAACTACAGTAGCGATAACAAGGCTAACGATTCAATTGTCGGATACGGATGGAATTTAACTTCAAATTATATTGCACGCTCAAGCAGATACGGAATTCCCGAAAGTTATGAAACAAACGAATTTTACGTGAGTCTGCCGGGAGCAAATGAAGAAATCGTGGCGATAAGCCTCACTGACGATCATCACGGAGAATATGGAGCTAAAATCGAACAAGCGTTTTTAAAATACGAATTTTTAAACAACGACACCTGGAAAGTTACCGACAAGCAAGGGACGGAATATTTTTTCGGGCAAACGGCCAATACGCGCCAGGATGACCCAAGCGATTCAACAAGAATATATAAATGGATGCTTGATGAGATTCGCGATACCAACGGAAATTGGATTAAATATACATATTACAAAGATGCCGGCGAAATCTATCCCGGGTCAATTAATTATACAGGTCATAATACGGATGATGGTCCGATAATTGTTAAGTTTCAGCCTTTTTACGATAGCCCTTCAACCCTTCGCGGCGATAACATAACGAAATTCAGTACGGGTTTCAGTGTAACAACAAATTATATTCTCGAATCTGTGGAGGTTGAGATTGCAGGCGAGAATAACGGCTATCCTGTTATACGACATGACTTTAATTACACAAAAAGTGACAGCAATAAGAGAAATTTACTAACATCGGTTACCCAAATCGGTATCGATTCAAACGGACAGGAAACATCTCTTCCATCCACTAATTTTACATATTCTGACGAAGGAGATACACGCTGGGAAGAACCGACACAGGGATGGCAGGTGCAGTGTATTCTTAGCAGTGATGATGGAAGCGGAGCTGTCGAAGCCGGGACAAGAATGGTTGATATTAATAGCGACGGCCTTATTGATTGCGGATCAAAATATTCACAGTTTTTAAAAATCAATAATGCAGTGGATGATTTGGTTTACATACCCGGATTTTCCCCTATTCCCGATCAAGAACTTTACGGCTTCCCGAGTGTTGCAATGATGGAAGTTAACGGTGACGGAAGGATAGATTTTGTGAAAGCGATTGAAGACAGCGGACTTAAAAAATCTATATACTTTCATAACGGTATAGACGGATGGACACGAAATTCAGCATGGAATATTCCGACACCGTTGTTTATAAAATCTATTTCTACGGGTGTTGGAGCAAAAACGGGAGATTTTAACGGTGACGGGCTGACAGATATTGTTTTGTTGCAGGATAATTACAGCAAAACAAGAGAACACAGTACGGACCCATGGACTATAACGCACGATTATATTTTGGAAATGTATATAAATAACGGGATTAACGGATGGGACCTGGATACCGAATGGACTTTTACACAAGACATGATATTTTTGCAAAACTATTATAGGTACGGACCTCCTTATAGCTATAGTACACGATATCCAAAATACTATGACGCACGCGTAATGGATTACAATAATGATGGATTGGCGGATATTGTTTTTGGAGCCGGAGGAGCTTCCGCTGATTTGATTTATCTGAACAACGGAAACAAAGGCTGGACAACCATACCAAATACACTGGTGGATCAGTTTAGCGATCATGGCAGAGATCTTGGCGTAAGATTTCAGGATATTAACGGCGACGGTCTTCCCGACTACTTTAAAGGTGAAGACAACAGATACGAGCTTGAACTGAATAACGGAAAGGAATATTTAAGTGAAAATGCAAATTGGGGTGGTGAATTTCCGCAAGATGTTCCGATTGCACAGCAAAGCGGCAGATACAGAGGAACCGAATTGGTTGACCTTAACGGAGACGGATTGCTCGACATCCTCTACGGTCGGCATGTCCTATCAAATCAAAACGAATATTATAAAAAAGTCTATTTAAACCGGGCTTCAATCCCCGACCTTCTCGTCAATGTTAATAACAATCGCGGCAGCAGCATTGCCATTGAATATAAGAACTCTCCCGAATATCTGGATTCAAACAATAATCTCGAAAATCCAAAACTTCACATCCCGAAAATGACAGTCTTTCGGGTGACTTACTCGGATGACTTTGGCGGAGATTATGAAGTTACATACAATTATGAGGACGCGGAATATGTTCATATGGACTCGCATCATAACGAATTTGGCGGCTTCCATGTGATTACGAAAACGGACAATGAAGGAATGGTTGAGAAAACATATTATCATCAAGGCGGAGGTATTGATGGAAGCGCGCAGGGTGAATTTAACGATCATATTTCAAAAACGGGAAAACCTTACAGGGTTGAAATATATAATAACTCGAACGGTCAACTTACAAAGTATTCACAATCAATAATGAAATGGGAGTACGCGGATCTTGGAAATGATAGATATTTTCCAAAAATGACACGGGAATTAACATTTACATTTGCACCGGGAGGAGCATCCGGGGACACTGCAAATGTTTATATGTATGACGATACAAACGGGAATCTTATCGAATCTGTTTCGTATGGGGAGGTAGATGCTAACGAAGACGGGACATATAGCGATATCGGAAATGATACTGTTCGTTCAACTACAACATATACCAACAATGTGGCGGATCATGTAATCGGCCTTCCGGTTACGGAAATCGTATACGATTATACGAATGTTAAGTTGTCCGAAACGCAACATTTTTATGACAACCTGCCACTCGGACAGGTATCGATCGGAAATGAAACGTCGGTTAGCCGATGGCATCGCGCAAACGAGTATTACACAACTGAATTTATTTATGACGCGTACGGGAATGTTACGCAGGTAACGGATCCGCGCGGAAATTCAACAACGGCGGTGTACGACGGTTATAACATGTATCCGGATTCCGTAACAAACGCGAAAGGACACACATCGATATATGATTATGAATATCGAAACGGACAGCCTTCGTATATGGAAAGTCCGAATGGAAATATTGCCTCTCATACCTATGATTCCCTTGGAAGACTTGTTCAAACGGATATTTCAAATCCGGCCAACCCCTCTTCACTGACAAAAGCAACCGAGATTATTTATGAAGACGGCGCGATTCCTAATTATACGGAAACACGCCTATATGCAAATGCGAACAGTCAAAATCCTCAAATCAAACGTAGTTTTGTAAACGGGAGCGGGCAGGTGGTGCAGTCGCGGTCAAGCGCTCCGATTCAAGGAGAATTTATCGTTCAGGACACTTCGTACGATGCCAAAGGACGTACAACAAGGTCGTCGCTTCCGTATTTTGCTTCGGGCGACGCATATCAACCGGCAGATCTGTCGAAACAGGCAAATGAATTTACTTACGATATCCTTGACAGGGTACTCACTACCACAAACATACTCGGTACCACAACTACCTCGTATTTCATCTGGGACACAACAACTCTTGATCCGGAAGGCAATCAAAAAAAGTTAATTAACGACGCTTACGGACGACTGGCGGAAGTTGTGTAATATTTGCCGGGAACTACATACAATACGTACTACGACTACACACCGCCGGGATCAATTAAAAAAATCACCGACAATTACGGCAACATTCGCGAATTTACATATGATGGGCTTGGACGATTAACATTGCAATCGGATTTTCACTTACCGACCGATACAACATATAGCAAATGGTCGTACAGTTATGACGCGAATTCAAACTTAATTCAAGAATCGCCGGGAGATAAAAGCGTGATCAGATATACCTATGACGAGTTAAACCGCGTTTTAACCGAATATTCAACAAAAACGGGAAAGACGGAAGTTACTTACAAATATGATACTGCTCCAAACGGAATCGGGTTGTTAAGGTCAATTGTTAAAGACGGATGGCAAAATTATTTCGAATATGACATAAACGGGAATGTTGTACATGAAACAACCGTTGTCAAAGGTAAATCTTTTGATACGTGGAGGCAGTTCGATCTTCAGGGAAAAACAACACAACTTACATCACCTGATGGTGGTTTATTAAGTTATCATTACAACAACGCGGGTTTACCGAGTCGTGTCGACTATGGATTTTCTCCTTTAGTTGATAATTTACAGTACACTCCTCTTGGACAAATGTCGCATATCGAGTTCAACAACGGAGCGGTAACCGATTACACGTATCCGGAAAACGAACTTTACAGGTTAACCCATATTACAACCGTTTTGGGCGGTCAGACGATTCAGGATCTTGATTACACATATGATGCGATAAATAATTTAACTCATTTTGAAGATAACTCGCAGCCTATTACACTAAAAGTGGCGGACTTCACTTATGATGCCCTGTCGCGTCTCAAAACCGCGCACGCGGAAATTGGCGGACAGGTTATTTATGATCAAACATATAATTACAATGCAATCGGAAACATTACGAACAAGTCCGATGTCGGTTCGTACGCGTATTCCGGCGGTGACGCGGCAACCGCGCAATCGGTTTATTCAAATCCGCACGCGGTAACCGAGGCGGGCGGTGTTCGGTACAAATATGATCGGCGCGGGAATATGACGGAAATAGACGACGGAAGCAATACAGTCGAACTTTCCTACAACTACAATGACGATCACATCATCTATAAAAAAGATCTCAACGGTGTCAGGTACGCATACGATGCTTCCGGCGGACGCGTATGGAAACAGGAAATTGAATATATGACACTTTTCCCGTCTCCGTTTAAACCTAAGGAAGCAGCCTTTGGAGCAATCACGAAAGGACAAACAACATGTACCCCAATTTCAACACCCGTCACAAGTACAAAAGCGGGATCTCAACTTCTCACGGATCCGGGGGTTGTTATAAACCCCCGTTACGACTACGACGAAGAATGCAGAGCCATAAAAAGCACAGGAGCGCAGACAAGATATATCGGGAATTATTATGAAGAAACTTCGACGCGTTCAAAAAGCGTAAAGGGAGGAACCGATGTTGTTAAGCGAGCGCATGTTACCGTAAACGGCATGCAAGTCGCGACAATAGAAAAAAGATCGCAAATGTTTCCTTTCGGATCATACTCGACTGACATATTTTTCCATCATCGCGATCACCTTGGAAGCGCGAGCGTGGACACGTCGGGTGGGAACGTAACGGCGGTGACGGATTATCTGCCTTTCGGCTCAACGTTAAATGACGTTAATACCGCTGCCTCGGGTTATGAAAACTCATACAAATTCACAGGCCAGGAGTTAGACGAAGAAACCGGCCTGTATTACTATGACGCCCGCTATTACGATCCTGCGCTTGGAAGGTTTTTGGCGGTGGATGAGCTTTCGAAAGTGCTTGGCCGACCGGCCGAACTTAAAGAGATGAGCGGAAAGAGTTTGAAAGAGGTTTTAAGCAATCCGCAGGCATTAAACACTTATTCGTATGTGCTGAATAATCCGCTGAAGTATGTGGATGAGAGTGGGAATTGCGTTTGGGATGCATGCTTTGTAGAAGGTACCTACGGATTAGTTACGGTAATAGGGTTGGTGTCCGCATATATTGGCACTCAGGCAGTAAAAGAACAGATAGGTAATCAAAATTACAGCCCCGGTTATGAATCAAGTGATACAAATAATTCTACAACCCAAACGTCAACTAAAACTATAGTAAATATAAATGAGCATGGTGGTACTTCAACACTTCAACAACTAACACCGCCGGCAACAAACAAACGTCCGATTTATACCCCCAGCCAACAAACTCCTGCAA
>JAJRYP010000028.1 GCA_024275695.1 Patescibacteria group bacterium
CCGATTATGTTACAATTCAGCCATGCAACTCAAAGACGAAATAAAACAATTTGCAAAATCACTCGGATTTCATATTGTTAAAATTATTCCGACGTATCCGCTTCCCGACGAGGAAAAACATTTCTATAGATGGCTTAAACATGGATATTCCGCTGATCTTGAATATATGCGAAGGAATTCTGCAAAACGTACTAATTTAAAGGAAATTTTGCCAAATGCAAATAGTGTGATTTGTCTTGGAATGAACTATTATCAGTCGTTTCCTGAAAATGTTCCCGAGAATGTCGGAAAAGTGGCGCGATATGCATGGGGAAAAGATTATCACATTGTTATTAAAAAGAAATTAAAGAAAATAAGGCAATTTATTATCGAAAAATCGCAAAACGAATTGAAGAAAACGAATTTTAAACTTTATGTTGATGCGGGTCCAGTTTTGGAACGCGCGTATGCGGCAAAAGCCGGACTTGGATTTATCGGAAAAAATACAACTTTGATTACGGAAGAATACGGATCGTGGGTGTTTTTGTCTGAAATTATAACAACTTTGGAACTTGATTATGATAATGAGAAGGAAGTTCATGGAAATTGCGGAACCTGTACCAGGTGTATAGAAGCATGTCCAACAAAAGCAATTGTTAAGCCGTATGAACTTGATGCCGGAAGGTGTATCTCGTATCAGACAATAGAAAATAAGAAAGAAATTCCTAAAGAAATTAAGGTGGATGACAGAATTTTTGGGTGTGATATCTGCCAGGAAGTTTGTCCACACAATTGCAGGGCAAAACAAACCGATGTTAATGAATTTTTGGAACATAGGGCGGGGCCTTATCTTACAAAAGAAGTTGCTTTGTTAAGCGAGGACGAATTCAACGAGAAATACAAAGGTTCACCGTTGAAAAGAGCGGGATTAAAACGTATTATCAAGAATATGGCATCTATGTTATGATAATCAGGGAAATTAACATTACTACAATATGAAACGTTTACTCGCAACTATCGCAACTATTTTAGCTATTCTAGTTGGGCTACTTGGACTTGAAACTCCTTTAATCACGCCGGGCGTTATTGCGATCGGCCTGGGAGGCATGCTTGATCCGGCTTTGCTTCAGCCGCTTTTTATAGGGCTCGTTATCATTGCCATTTATGGACAGTTTTATAAAGCGAGACAAAGTTTAAGTTTTATGCCGCTCATTGTTGAATTTGCAGGTGGAATTATTGCCTTCTTGTTTATATTCCCGTTTAAGAATCTCATAGTTGGATATTTAGGACTGGCTGTTTTGCTTTTTGTGATTGTCTGGCCCTTTATCGATAAGAAATTACAGAAAAAAAAGGTGGTGAAAATTAAGGTTTAACCATCGTATGCATAAATGCATCCTTTACAAAAAGCTTAAAGATAAAAAGGTTCAATGCCTGGCATGTTCATGGTATTGCAAAATAGATGAAGGCGGAACCGGGATTTGTGGTGTTCGTCAAAATAAAAAAGGTGATTTGTATTTGCTTGTTTACGGGAAAGCGATAGCTGCGAATCTGGATAATATTGAGAAAAAACCTCTGTATCACTTTCTACCCGGAACGAAGATTTTTTCTATTGGAACTGTTGGGTGTAATTTTAGATGTAAATTTTGCCAGAACTGGGATATTTCTCAGGTAGCGGCGCTTATCAAACGTGAATTCAAGGATAAATCGAAACAAACTGTAATGCTCGGAGAAATTACGGCGCAAGGGCAGGATCTTCCGCCTGACAAAATTGTTGAATATTGCAGGGAGCACAATATCCCTTCCATCGCGTACACATATAACGAGCCGGCGATCTTTTTTGAGTACGCATACGATACGGCAAAGCTTGCTCACAAGTATGGAATACGAAATGTTTTTGTTTCAAACGGATATGAATCAAAGGAGGCGCTTGAGAAGTTTCATCCTTATTTGGACGCGATAAATATTGATTTAAAAGGATTTACTCAAGAGTTTTATACTAAGATTTGCGGTGGAAAGCCGGAGCCGGTGTTGGAGAATATCAAGAGGACGTATGAAATGGGAATTTGGCTTGAAGTCACGACTCTAGTGATTCCGGGACATAATGATTCCAATAAAGAATTAACCGATATAGCTGAGTTTATAAAGTCGGTTTCCGATGAAATACCATGGCATGTTACCGCTTTTTATCCACAGTACTTGATGCGTGATATCCCGCCAACAACGCAAGAAACCTTAAGACGGGCGTATAAAATAGGGAAAAAAGTTGGATTGAAATATGTTTATACCGGGAATATCGCCGGCATAAAAGGGGAAAACACGCATTGTCCGAAGTGCGATGAGCAGCTTATTGAAAGATATGGTTTAGTGTGTGAAAAGTGTACAATAGGAATGAATGGAAAGTGTTCTTCATGTGGTGAAAAAATTCCCGGAGTGTGGAAATAAGGTTGTGTGCGGGTTTTGGGCGCGATTATGTGGCAAGTTTGCAGCAGTCTCAATGCGATTATGCGAAAATTAAACAGTTAAAGTATGAAAGTAGTCAGAAAGCCTGCAGTAGCCGGAGCATTCTATCCGGGGGATAAGGAAATGCTCGCAAGCATGATTAAAGAGTCGATGGACGCCGCGGCGGATGTGCGGCTTGAAGGAGACGTTAAAGCTATCATAGTGCCGCATGCGGGATATATTTATTCCGGTATTGTGGCAGCGGCGGGGTTTAAGTTATTAAAGAATCTGGATGTAAAAAAGAAGTGGAAAGTTTTGATACTTGGCCCTTCTCATTGTGTTGGGTTTTATGGAGCTGCAACTTCGGAAGTGCGGGGCTGGGAGACTCCGCTTGGTGTCGTTTCCGTTAAAAGTGTGCTGGATGAAATTGGTGATTCGCAAATTATCCGGCCACGTGAAGATGTATTCGTTGAAGAACATTCTTTAGAAGTAGAAGTTCCTTTTCTTCAAACAGTTATGAATAACTGGACGCTTTATCCGCTTTGTTTGGGTGAAGTTAATCCTCGGGAACTGGCTGATGAGCTCAAGAATTTTGCGGCGGCCGATGATGTAATAATTGTTGTGAGCAGTGATTTGAGTCATTACTATCCTTATAATGACGCACGTGTTTTGGATGACAACGCTAATAAATTTATTCCAATAAATGCGATTGCGCAGGTGGAGGATCGCGTTGAAGCATGTGGGATCAAAGGGATTTTAACATTAATGCATTTAAGTGATACGCTTGGACTTGAAGGACATTTTATTGATTACAAGAATTCCGGAGACACCGCTGGAGACAAAAACAAGGTTGTTGGTTATGGATGCTATGCGTTTACCAAATAATATATGCAAAAAGAAGAGCGGGAAAAGCTAAAAGAGCTCGCAAGAAACACAATCGCAAATGAGCTCGGACTTGAATCCGAAAAATTCAATGAGGACGACTTTGCCGAGCCGGTTTATTTGGAAGAACGAGGAGTTTTCGTTACTTTGGAAATAAACGGGCATCTCCGTGGATGCATCGGAAACATTGAGCCGGTTTATCCTCTGTATGAAGCAGTAAAAAACAATGCCCGGCAGGCGGCATTCGGCGATCCGCGTTTTTCACCTTTAACTCAGGATGAATTCGAAGATGTCGATATCGAAATTTCAGTATTAACAGTGCCAAAAAAACTAGAGTATGATTCGCCCGAAGACTTATTGGAAAAACTTCGTCCCGGGACTGACGGTGTTGTTTTACAAATGGGAATGTATAAATCGACATACCTCCCGCAAGTCTGGGATGATGTAAAAAACAAGGAAGAATTCATGTCATCACTTGCAATGAAAGCGGGGCTGGATCCGGAAGTATGGAAGGATAAGGATTGTGAGATTTTTATTTATGAGGTTGAGAAGTTCTAGCCAACTAATTTGTTGATATATAATGCTTTTCTTTTTCGCATTTTAGGCCGTTAATATTGGCAAATTACCGCCTTCCGTGAAGTCAAAAGTTCATAATTCCGTACTAGTACGGAATTTGTTAAACAAACCATTTGTGAAGATTTTGACGAAGAGTAAAATTATCCCATTTTGTTCTATGTTTAAACGAACTGAATTGCGAAATTAACGTATGTCACGCAAAAATATCCTTCCCCTTATTTGCAGTTCTTGCCAAAACAAACAGTAAGTCCGAAAGTCTGTTTAAGTATGGAATAATATTTTCAAAGATTTTTTCTTTTTCCGATAAAGAGACGCACGAGCGTTCCGCTCTTCTGCAAACGGTTCTTGCGACGTGGAGTACGCAGGCTTCTTTTGTTCCTCCGGGGAGGACAAACCGTTTTAGGGTTGGCAGTTTTTTATCAAACTCATCGATTGTTTTTTCGAGTTTGGTGATTTTGGATGCCGGAAATTTTGGAAGTACATCCTGCATTTTTGGTGAAGCTGTTGCTGCATGAGCGCCTAAAGCGGCAAGATCGTGCTGAATGTTTTCTAAAACTTTTTTGATTTTTGAGCTTCGGTTTAGTGAAATCGCGAGTCCAATGTAGCTGCTAAGTTCGTCTATGTTGCCGTATGCCTCAACGCGCGGAGAATTTTTTGATACTTTTTCTCCGCAGCATAAAGACGTTTTTCCTTTATCCCCTTTTTTTGTGTAGATTTTCATTGTGTGGTAGGGTTGTGTCTCGCCTTGCAAAGCATATCATATATTTGGCACAATAAAAGGCGTCCTAACAACTGTTAAAATGAATGAAGATAGATTAAAATCCGCCGCAAGCGCATTTCTGGAGTCAATTGGAGATGATCCAAATCGTGAAGGATTAAAAGATACGCCGGATCGTTTTGCCACAGCTTGTAAAAAACTTTATTCAGGTTACGCGATGAAGCCCGAGGATGTTTTAACAGTGTTTGATGACGAGAAATACGACGAGATGATTGTTGTTAAGGACATTGAGTTTTACAGCATGTGTGAGCATCATATTATTCCGTTTTTTGGGAAGGCTCACATTGGATATATTCCGGACGGAAAAATAATAGGTCTTTCCAAAATTCCGAGAATGGTTGAAATTTTTTCAAGGAGACTTCAAAATCAGGAACGATTGACTTCGCAAATCGCGGCTTCATTAAACGACTTACTTAAGCCAAAGGGAGTTGGTGTGATTTTGGAAGCAAAGCATCTTTGCATGATGGCCCGCGGAGTTGAAAAGCAAAATTCCGTTGTTACCACATCTTCCGTGACCGGTATTTTTAAGTCAAATATGAATACCAGGTCGGAATTTTTAAGACATATTGAACGATAAACTATGCTGCCTTCAGCACTTAAAAAATTGATTGACGAACTTTCAAGACTGCCCGGGATTGGTCCTAAAACAGCTCAAAGACTTGCCATGCATTTACTGCGGTCTCCGCATCAAAGAATTAAGCCGCTTGGAGAAGCTTTACTTTCTTTGAAAGATGGTTTGGCTTTTTGTGAAGAGTGTTGGCACGTTACAGAGACTTCGCCATGTGGAATTTGTAATGATCCGGCTCGTGAAAAACATCAATTGTGTGTTGTTGAAGACGTTTTGGATGTGCTTGCCATTGAGAAAACGGGCAAATACAAAGGGCTTTATCATGTACTGCACGGAGTGCTTTCTCCGATAGACGGAATTAGTGCGGAACAACTAAAAATATCGGAGTTATTTAGTCGGATTGATAAGCATCCTGAAATAAAAGAAATCGTCCTGGCTACCAATCCAAGTCTGGAAGGGGAGGCAACTGCTTTATATATCAATAAGCATCTTAACGGTAGAAATATAAAGATTTCGAGAATTGCGCGTGGGCTGCCTATTGGTTCAGATTTAGAATATGCTGATGCGGCAACGCTCGGGAAAGCGCTTTTAAATCGAACGGATTATTAGAAAATGCGACAAGCGCGGTGCCGGAGCCGCATAAAAGAATATGATCGGCATTGTTTTCGAGAAGTGTTTCTTTGAGTTCACCAAAACCCGGACTGTCAAAGAGTTCAAAATCATTATGTATGTTTTGAAGTAGCACTTCGAGATTTTTTTCTTTGAGTGCTTTTATTAATGCATCTGTTTGCTCAACGTTTTTGTTTGTTTTTGCCGGCCGGACTTTAGAATACATGTCTTTTGTGTTTTTGCGGAGGTTTGGGATTACCAGTAATCTGTGAAGTTTTTGCCAGGCCGGGATTCGGGTAAGTGGCGGCAGCAGCTTCAATTTTTCACCGTAGTGAATGCCAAGGGCTGTTCCGCCTTCTATAAAAAACGGCACGTCTGTGCCTATTTTTACTGCGATTTCGCGCAGATCATTATTGCTTAGCCTGATCCCTTCCAGTTCGTTTAGTGCCTTCAAAACAGCCGCAGCATCACTGCTGCCGCCACCAAGTCCCGCACCAATCGGAATTTTTTTATGAACAATAACTCTGTATGAATTTTTAAAATTCCATTTTTCACGTAACAAATCCACGGCCTTCATTACGGTATTTTTAGACGGATCAATAAGTCCGGCTTCATCACCTTCAAAACGAATAATAAAATCATCACTTCCATTTTCGGAAATTTTCTTTATCTCTATTTCGTCGCATAAAGAAATTTCCTGCAAGACAGTCTGAACAAGATGATAACCATTATCTTCCCGTCCTTGAATATCCAGCGTAAGATTTATTTTTGCGCACGCTTTATACCTCATACTTTCTTGAGAGAAACAATACAAAAACACTGAATGCCTTTTCCTTTCCCAAACGAGGTCAGCTTCTCTCCCGAAGTCGCAGTTATGCCAATTCGCGCTTCGGAAAGCCCTGTAAGCTTGCTTAAGCTCTCCTTGATTTTTTGGGAGACTTTATCGATTTTTGGTCTTTTACATTCAATCATTACACCCAAATTATTAAGCATGTATCCCTTTCTTTTAACTTTTCGCAAAGCAACATTTAAATACTTTTTGCTATCTTTTATTTTTTTCTTCAAGCAAAGGTCATTTGCAAAAGTTCCAAGCGATTTTTCGCCAATAGCCTGCAACAAGCCGTTACATAAAGCATGCAAAAGCACATCACCATCCGAATTCGCTTCAAGTTTATAGTCATCCGCAAAACGCACGCCACCCAAAACCAAACCTTTCTTTCCGGAAACAGCATGACTATCCTGACCAATCCCAAGCAAATAGTTATCGGGCAAATCTCCCATCAGATGACGAGCATGATCATAATCCTTTTTCGTCGTAATCTTAAAATTTTCATCCGCAGCCCGGATGTGCGTCACTTTAAATCCGGCCTTTTCAACAAGACACGCTTCGTCCGTTAACTCCAAATATTCTTGTCCAACCTTAATTAATGCCTTTCCAAATACATCAAACTGAAAAGCCTGAGGCGTCTGAGCATTCACGTATTTCTCTCTCTTATGCGTCTTCACAACTTTCTTTTTCTTCACTTCCTTCAAAGTATCCTTAACCGAGTGGGCAACAATACACGCTCCTTTTCCTTTCGCACTTTTTATGCATTTTCTTATTTCATCAAAAGTTACAAGAGGATTAACCCCATTATGAACGATCAAAATATCCTTTTTTTTCGGCCTCAAATATTTCTTAATGTAAGCAAATCCGTTCATTACGCTTTCGCTACGACTTTTTCCTCCCAAAACAAGCCTAATCTTTTTTGTATCTCCGGGAAAATTCTCCTTTACCATTTGGGAAATTTTCTTCTTCACTTTTTTACTCACGACAATAACAATCCTGTCAACATCGGGATGATCGTAGAAATTCGCAAGTGTATAGTATAAAATCGGCTTTCCAAATATAGGAAGAAGTACCTTTGGCACTTTCCCCGTCATCCTTTTGCTTTCACCTGCCGCGACTATTAATGCAATATTCATGAAAGCGTCTGTCTAATAGTAAAAGGCAGTTCCAAAGCAATATCAGTCGCACTAAAGCAGTAATCTTTTTGTTTATGTAAAAAATCACCCGTGTAACCTAGAAGATATGCGGCAATCTGGCACGCTTCGAAAGGGTCGGTTTTCTGAGCAATCATTGAGGCAATTACACCGGCAAGAACATCTCCGCTTCCTCCAACTGTCAATCCGGCGTTTCCTGTTTTATTGAACTTTATATCTCCTTTTGATGAAGCAATGATATCAACGGGACTTTTAAGCAGAATATTGATTTTCATTTCGGTTGCAATTGTTCTGACAAACTTTACAACTTCTTCCATGCTTTGTTTTTCTTTGATCTCACGACTGGTTAAATTCTCAAATTCATTTTTATGAGGACAAACAACTATTGGTTGCGATAAAGGCACTTCTTTAACCAGTTTCAGCACATTAATTGCTGTTGAATCCAAAACGGTCGGAGTTTGAGGTCCTTCAATAAGCTCCAAAATAGCGCGAACGGTAACTTCGCGATCATGCACCCCGGGACCAATCAAAACGCTATCACACTTTGTTGAGAATTCCAGGATTTCACGAACACCGGTATGAGTTAAATACTGCCCGGGGAATTTTTTAACAATAAAATCCGGATACAAACTCCGAGTTACATCAAAGTTCGACTCCGGCACAAAAAGATAAACAAGATCGGCTCCGCTATACAAAGCACCGAGCGCGCTCAACAAAGGAGCACCGTAATATTCAATACTTCCACCAACTATAAGCACTTTTCCGTTTTGTCCTTTGTGTGAATCCTCAGAACGTCCGGGAAAAATCTTTCGTATTTGACTGCGCTTTATCGCAGAATGAGATCTCATAGAAAAGCCTTCAAAAATCGAATGCCATTATACGTAAATATGTTGCGTTTGACAACTTCGATTTACCGAGTAACTGCCACTTACTTAGTAACCTTAACTTACCGAGTAACATTCGTAAAAACATCCATCCCTTTATACATCGCTTTCTCACCGAGTCGCTCTTCAATCCTCAAAAGTTGATTGTATTTGCAAATCCTGTCTGTTCTGCATAAAGATCCTGTTTTAATCTGTCCGGTCTCCATCGCGACAACAAAGTCGGAAATTGTGGTATCTTCCGTTTCCCCGCTTCTGTGAGAAACAACGCTTGTCCATCCGGCTTCTTGGGCCATCTTTATCGCATCAATAGTTTCGGTTAAAGTCCCGATTTGATTTAATTTAATAAGAATCGAATTCGCCGCTTTTTTATCAATCCCCTTTTGTAATCTTGTCACATTGGTTACAAGAAGGTCGTCTCCCACAATCTGTATTTTGTCGCCCATCCTTTCATGAAATTTTACCCATCCGTCCCAGTCGTCCTCATGATGACCGTCCTCAATGGAAATGAGAGGAAATTTGTCTAATAGAGAAGCATAATAATCAACCATGTCTTCACCGGTAAGTTCGCTTTGCTCACCCCCAACTTTAATTATATACCGTCCTTTATCTTTATCGTAAAATTCGCTGGCGGCGGCATCAATTGCCAACATTACGTTTTCTCCGGCCTTATATCCCGCTTTATCAATTGCTTCCATTATCAATTTAAACGCCTCTTCATTGTTTGGAAGATTTGGCGCGAAACCACCTTCGTCTCCTACTCCCGTTCCAAGCTTATTGGCTTTTAAAATCTTTTTTAAATGATGAAAAATTTCCGATCCCGTTTGAAGTGCCTTCGCAAATGACGAAGCACCAACAGGCATAATCATAAACTCTTGAATGTCCAGACCGCTATCCGCGTGCGCTCCTCCATTCATAATATTCATCATTGGCACCGGAAGCAGGCCGGCTTGAGGATTCAAATATTCATACAAATATAGGCCTTTTTCTTTCGCAGCCAGATGCGCACATGCAAGAGAAACTCCCAAAATCGCGTTTGCACCCAGTCGTCCTTTATTTTCAGTTCCATCAAGTTCGATCAGTTTTTTATCAAGTCCGTTCTGATCAAAAATATCGTGACCCATCACAGCATCTTTAATCTCAGAGTTTACATTTCCGACCGCTTTTGTAACACCCTTCCCGAGATAAACCGATTTGTCTCCATCTCGCAGTTCAACGGCTTCGTGAATTCCGGTAGATGCTCCACTTGGAACAATTGCACGCGCCATATTGTTTTCACTGTAAATTTCAACTTCAACAGTAGGGTTTCCACGTGAGTCAAGAACCTGACGTGCGTGTACATTAGTTATTGTTGCCATTTGTCAATGATTAATAAATGATAGAAATTTTATAAAAACCGCACATAAATTACATCATTTAGAGACGAGCTTCAAGCGAGTCTCTCGCGAGCGAACTCCTATCGCAAGCATGTCGCGAGCGTATCGTTAGCGGAGCGAACTCATTTTTGCCTTTCATAGCAAAATCCAGTACAATTCTCCTGACCAAAATCTAAACTTAACCTTTACTTAAAAATGGAAATTACGTGGCACGGAAAACTTTGCTTCACTTTAAAAGGAAAAAATACCACAATTGTTATTGATCCATATGCGGATGATGAACACAAGCTTAAAGAAGTTAAAGCTGATTCGGTCCTGCTTACAAACAATTACGATGAAGATAAAAAATTGATTTCGGGAGCGGAAAAAGCAATGATGATTAATATTCCCGGAGAATATGAAATTAAGGGAGCGGCAATTGTTGCAATTCCGGCCTACACAAAAGATAAAGAAGAGGGGAATACGGCAAAAGGAAGGATAGTTATTTTTAGTTTGATGATTGACGATATTAGAATTTGTCATCTTGGCATGCTTGGCGAAGATCTGAATGATGAAATAATATCGAAAATCGGAGATGTTGATGTGCTATTTGTTTCCGCGGCCGGAAAGGGATCTCTTGAAGCGAAAAAAATACATCAGGTTATTGAAGAACTTGAACCCAGAGTGATTGTTCCAATGAATTATTCGGATAATGAAATCGAACCTATGTTAAAAGAAATGGGGATTGCGGAACCGCGACGTGAAGATAATTTAAAAATCAATTCAAGATCGGAGCTTCCCGATGATAAAACCGATATGATTTTACTAAACGTGTCCCCATAGTTTAACGGATAGAACAAGGGCCTCCTAAGCTCTAGATGCAGGTTCAATTCCTGCTGGGGACACCATGGTTCTCGCTTTTCCATAAATTTACATATTACCTCTTGACAGTTGTTTGATTTAAGGTATTATATTGCCTTAAGTATAAATTTTGTATTTATGACTGGAAGAAAACGTTTGGATACAGAACAAGAATTACATTTTATCGAGCAGGATATTAATTATAAAAGAGCCGCCGATAGAGTGATTGACTGTCTGGACAATGTTGAATTTGATCTGTTTCTTCATGATCCGGCTTATAGAAAATCAAAATTTAAATCTGTCAGAAATGATATTGTGCAAAAGTTGATTAATTCCGAAGAAATTAGACGAATTTTTTCTTTTCCGGATGAATGGAGTGAAGATGGTGATTCTGGAGAAGCATCTCGTCAATTAAGAGATTTTGTTGAATTAACAATTAACGCTGAATTGGAAGTCGCATTAAGACGTAAAGAGCCTTTGGTAGAAGAATGTATAGAAGAGAAAATAAGAAAGTATTTAAAAAAACAAGTGCCTGAATGGAAATATGTCATTCAGCAAAGAAATGCGGAATTCCTTTCTCCGGCAAGCAGAAAAATCATTGAAACTTTAATTGCAAACGCAATAGATGTTGAAGCCTTTCAAGAGGTATTGTTTGATGATTTAAAAGAACGTACTTCAATGGATCTTTTTGGTTATTTTCTGAGACGATTTGATGTTGATAAAGCCGGTGAAAGAGTTCAAAAGTACATGGCTGAAATTCTGAAAATCGATTTGAAATTTGAAGTTGATTTTATTTTAAATGAGGTTGAAAAGGGTAGGGCGGAATTGGAAGACGATGTTGATTCGGGAGAAATTATAAATTCCCGCGCTGCGGAAGTGGAGATGAATTCTTCCGAAGAATTACCGAAAGTTGTTTTATCTTTTCCTCTGGAAGATAAAGGAGAAAGTCGGTCCAGAGTCGTGCCTGAATTACCACTTTCTTTGGTGGAGAGGATTTCCGATCTTGTTGTAGTAGGCGATGCCGGAAGCCATTCAACATCCGTAACGGTATCTAAAAAGCATGATTTGAATCCGGATCTTGTTGTAGAACCTGAGCCCGAACCTGAACCGGCGATTGTTGCCGTAGAAGAATTTGAGACTCGGGAAGCCGAAACAACACCGGATGAAGTAAAAAAGGCGGTACGAAATCGTCCGATTCTAAGAACAATAGTGATCGGATCAATTGCGGCTCTAATTCTTGTTGGAGGGACATGTCTTTTATTAAAGCCGAAGAAATCCGGAAATAGTAAGAGTAAAGATAAAATTGCGAAAAACGATAAGATGAAAGATCAATCGACAAAAGCAATGAAGGCCGTTTCGGAAACGGTTCCCAAAGAAGTAAAACGTGCGGATGCTGCTGTTGCCGCGATGAATCATACGTTATCGCGAAAACATGTGCAGAGTGCAACTGACGCATCAATTCCTTCACCAATGAAAGTTGCAGCTTCGGTGGATCATAAAATTCCAAAAAAAAGAACTGTTATTAAGGCTCCGCGAGTTCCGCGAGTACAGTCCGACCCTAATTTAAAAAGAATTGATGTGACCAGTGTGAACGACTTACCCGCCAATTATTCCGAACGTTTTAAAAGTTTATTTTTGGGGCAACCAATAGATCTAAACGGTATGCCTTTGTCCGAATATATTGAGAGAGCTATTCGGGAGTCTTGCACGCCAAAACAGTGGAAGCAATATCTTAAAGGGATTGGAAGAGATTTAAGATATGCATATGTCCTTGGGAATCAACTTGAAAAAGAAAAAGACAGCAAGAGATCAAAATGGTATCACGAAAAGTTTAAAAAGAAACAGCGCAGATGGTATGCGAGAGGGAAGAAACTTGAAAGAGAGTATAATTATTTGCTTAAAAAACAAAGTTCGGGAAAGAAGATGAGCTCATGGCAGAAAAAGAGACTCAAAAAATTGAATGAAATGTTAGAATTATACAGTGAATTTTATGCGGGACTTGCCCATAAAAAACTTATGGACAAAGGCATTAATGTTGATGCGGTTCCACCCGGAACAAGCGTGTATTTTTCAAAAGATGGTTATGTTCCAAGCATTATTATTAAAATGGTAAAGGCTGCGGGACTTCAACTTCCCGAAGAGTTTCATACAAGTAACGATACAAATGAACTTTCCGGTGAAATTATGTTTGCGGAACAAGATTCGACTATTCCGGATACAACATCAAATTCGACAATAGAATTGGACGATACGTTCCAAGCTCAAATTAACGGCTATGAATTACAGAAAAAAGTTGATGAAAAAATAAAACAAGAGGCGATTTTAAGAGAAGAGCGAGGAAGAGTTATGGAAGCGGCAATCGATAATGTATTCATACAATTGGAGAAGAATAGAAAAGAAGATGCGTCAATAATGGAAAAGGCCGCAGATAAAGCACTTCTGGCAGTTATGAATAATAATGCCGAACGTGAACTGAAATTGGAATCCGAAAAGGCGTTTGCGGAAAAAACCGTAGATAATATTTTAACAGGGATGGAGTCCGTTAAAGTAAGGCCGGCTCCAATGGTTGCTTCGGGAACCATTAACATGGAAACTTCTACAAATGATAATCATGTACCATTACCTGCAAGAGCGCATGTTCCGGAAAAAACGAATAGAAAAATAAAAAAATCTTTTTTCGGTAAAATAAAAAGATTTTTTAGCAGAAAAAAGGCCGCATAAAATAAAGCTAAAAAGACCCAGGTTTTAGGAGAGGTTTTTTGAGGAACGGTATTGAAATAGGTCAAAAGGGAAGTTAAGTTTTTGACGAAGACGAAAAATTGATACCGTTTGTTTTGTATTTAAGCGCCGTTGACACATTTGAAAAAGTGAAAGGTTTAAATGCGAGTTTTCGGCTTGAATCAAGGCGGTTTTTTGCATTCGTCCTCCAGGGAGGAGGCTGTTTTAGTAAAAGTTCGTCTATAACACATCTCGCATGTAAAAAAACATAAAACCCTTCCCTAAAGCGAATTACGCCGTTTTTCCGGGTATCGCCCGGCTGAAACGTTGACATCCGTATTGCAATATGGTATCATTATAACGTGATGATAATCTAACTTGTTAGGTTTGATTCACACCCATTGACTGGCTCTTTCCGACCTTCGGGAAAGAAAGAGAGAGTCACTCCCCTTTGACACTTTGGATAGTTCGCTATCTAAAGTGCTCAACCCCTCTTAGCGGGTTTGGGGCCTTGCGATGTAATAATCTATGGGCCTTGGGCCCGCTTTCCCTTTATGGAAGATTTTTTTGCATTATGGCAACGATTCTGATATTTTTTAAACTCCTAAAAGTATTAATTTATGTCGCGTTCGTATTACATTCAAACTCTCGGATGCCAGATGAATTATTCGGATTCGGAAAGAATAGATACTGTTTTGCAACATCTTGGTCTTACAAAGACCGACGAAATGAATAATGCGGATTTAATTTTATTTAATACGTGCTCAATTCGTCAAAAAGGAGAAGATCGCGTACTTGGCCAAATGAGAAAAATTACTCAAATGAGGCGCGTGAGACCTAATCTTTTGGTTGCAATTACAGGATGCATGGTGCGTAAAACCGCTACCAAACTTTTTAGCGAGCCGGATAGTTTATTAAGAAAAGTAGATGAACTTGATATGACATTCAGAATAGAGGATTTGCCGCAAGTTCCTTCGATGCTTAGTGAACTTTGGCCGGATTATTCATTTCCGGAAATCATCGAAGCGAATCTGAAAAATTATTTTAATATTAATCCACTTTATACAAGTCGATTTCAGGCATTTGTTCCAATTGGGACAGGATGTGATAATTTTTGTACATATTGCATTGTGCCATATAGTCGTAAACGTGAAAAAAGCAGAGAAATGGACAAAATTTTTGAAGAATGTAGAAGGCTTGTTGATAACGGATGCGTTGAAATCACGCTTCTTGGTCAAAATGTGAACTCGTACGGATTAAGCAACCTGGATAACAAAACAGATGAATTTAAGGGCATGCGTCAGCCTTTTATAAAACTTCTTGAGCATGTGGATTCATTAAAAAAGTATGGACTTCAACGTCTGAGATTTACTTCCAATCATCCAAAAGATTTATCGGACGAGTTAATCGATGCAATGGCTCGTCTTGACACATTAATGCCTTACCTTCACCTTCCGATTCAGTCCGGAAACGACGAAATCTTAAAAAGAATGAATCGTAATTATACGGTCGATTCATATAGAGAATTGATTAAGAAACTTCGTAAAACAATTCCGGGAATTTCTATCTCTACGGATATTATTGTTGGATTTTGCGGTGAAACAGAGGAGCAATTTATGGATACCTATCGTTTATTTGAAGAGATAAAATGGGATATGGCTTATCACGCGCAATATTCCACGCGCAAAGGAACATTTGCGGATCAGAATCTCGAAGACGACATTCCTAAAGAAGTAAAAAAAGATCGCTGGCACAGATTGAACGAGCTACTTAAAAGCACATCTCATGAAAAAAACAGAGAATTTGAAGGACGTGAAGTGGAGGTTCTTGTTGAAAAATTTACAAAAGGTCGATGCGAAGGCAGGAGCGAGCATTCAAAAATAGTTGTCTTTAATTCGAATGAGGATTTGACGGGCCAATTGGTAAATCTGCAAGTAAAGAAAGGTAGAGAATGGCTTCTGGAGGGGTGTCTAACATAAAAAACTCTTTCTTGATAGCGTTTGGATCTATATTTGCAAAATGCTTCTCGTACAATTTTGTTAATCTTTCTGGTGTAATACCGACAAATTCAGTTAGAGGTTTGCAAAATTTAAAATTTTCTTCTCCTTCCCAATCGTTATATGCGCACATAAGTGCTTCCCAGCATTCCCAGTCGGCAATTTCATGTTTTTCGGAACCTAAACGAATTGCGTAAGCTTTTGTCACTTCATCTTCCGTTCCGAGGCCTTGCAATGGCGGAACCAACTCTTTATCGATTATTGAAAGCACGGCTTGTATAAAATGCTTGGCTGCAACACGCGCCTCTTTGATTTTTTCCGTTTCCGTGTTTGGATGATCCTCATGATAATCCGGAGTTTCTTTAAGTCCCATTTGTTTTATTAATAAATAAGGCGCTTATTAAAACAAAAATGCAGACTTGAGTCAAGAAGAAATAACTAAAAAGACCCCGGTTTTAGAGGCTGTTTTTTGAGAAATGGTACTTTAGGGACGCCAAAAAGAACGGTTAGATTTTGACGAAGACCAAACAGTGATACCTTTTGTTTTGTATCTAAACGCCATTGACATATTCAAAAAATCAAAAGGTTTAAATGTGAATTTTTGGCTTAAATTAAAGAGGTTTTTCGTGTCCGTCATCCCGGGATGGAACTGTTTTGGGCAAAGTTCGTCTATAACTGAATAAACGTAAAAACCTCCCTCTAAAATGATTTTTATCATTTTCCCGAGATTCTCCCGGAAAACCCGGGGTCTTTTTAGAAAATAAATATATTTATCCAACTATGGCTTTAATTCTCCTTACGCCCGCACTCGAACTTTGCTCTTTTTTGATCTTGAAGTCGCCCAGCTCTTTCGTGTTTTTAACATGTGGTCCGCCGCAAATCTCTTTGCTTAAATCACCAATCGTGTAAACCTTAACTTTGTCTCCATATTTTGATTCAAATAGCCCGATTGCGCCGGCCGCTTTTGCATCATCGACTGTCATTTCGTTACACTAAACATCCAATCCGCGCTGAATTTGCTCGTTAACAATATCTTCAACCTCTTTTAATTGCTCCGGTGTAACTTTCTCGGGATGAGTGAAATCAAAACGTAATCTTTCCACTGTAATGTTTGAGCCTTTTTGTTCCACATGGTTCCCCAGCACATTTCGAAGTGCTTGATGTAAAAGGTGAGTGGCCGTGTGCAATTTGGTTGTTTGCTTGGAATGATCCGCCAAACCTCCCGAGAATTTTTGTTGTGCTCCCGCACGGGATTGTTCCTGGTGCTTTTTATATGCTTTGTCGTATCCTTCTTTGTCGACTTTGAAATCGTGTTCCGCGGCTAGTTCTTCAGTCATTTCAATTGGGAAACCATATGTGTCGTAAAGTTTAAACGCCAATCTTCCCGGCACAATTTTTTGAGCACTTTTCATTAAGTTTGGAAGCATTTTTTCAAATTCACGTTCACCTTGAACAAGTGTCTTGGAAAATTGCGCCTCTTCTTTTTCAAGTTCGGCCAAAATTTTATCTTTGAATTTTTCAAGTTCCGGATAAATATTTTTGTATAAATCTATATAAATTTTTGCTATTTCCGTAGTGAACGCGCTTTCGATTCCCATCTTTTTTCCGTATCTGATTGCGCGTCTGATTAATCTTCTTAAAACATATCCCTGATCGGTGTTTGACGGAGCAACGCCGAACGGATCTCCCAAAATAAACACGGCGGCCCTTAAATGATCGGCAATAATTCTTTGAGAAACAATAAAATCATTAGGATTTTTCCCACCTGCAAGTTCTAAAATTTTCTTAATTGCCTCGGAAAACAGCTCAGTTTCATAATGTGTGGAAACACCTTGCATAAGTGCCGTAACACGTTCGAGTCCAAATCCCGTATCAACGTTTTGTTGAGCTAAAGGTGTGTAAGTTCTATCTTTATTTTTGTTGTATTGCATGAACACGTTGTTCCAAATTTCCACCCATTTTCCACAATCGCAAGAAACTCCAAGTTCATCACAACCCGGGCATTTTTCTTTTCCGCTGTCTAAAAAGATTTCCGTATCGGGACCGCACGGACCGGTTTGGCCCGCAGGTCCCCACCAGTTTTCTTTTTTATTGTAAAAATAGATCAAACCCCCATGTAACGGCTCACCTTTTTCAACTCTTTTGAATCCTAAAGATTCCCAAACTTTAGCTGCTTCTTCGTCTCGCGGCGCGTCATCATCACCTTCAAAACAGGAAACGGTAAGATTGGCGGGATCAAGTCCAAGACCACCTTCTTCAAGTGGAGAAGTCAAAAATTCGTACGACCATTCAATGGCTTGTTTTTTGAAATAATCTCCAAGCGACCAGTTCCCCAACATTTCAAAAAACGTCAAATGCGTACTATCGCCAACTTCATCAATATCGTCGGTTCTCAAACATTTCTGAACATTAACAAGTCGTTTTCCTTGAGGATGGGTTTCTCCCATCAAAAACGGCACCAATGGATGCATGCCGGCGGTAGTAAATAAAACGGTTGGGTCGTTTTCAGGTATAAGCGAAGCTCCGCTTATCTCTTTATGGTTATGTTTTTTAACGAAAAAATCGATATATCTTTTTCTAAGTTCGGTAGCAAGCATTTTTATGCGTTATTTATTAGATTGAGTGGACGAGCGAACAATCGTAGCGAAGCTCGTTCACAAGAACAGTGCCGCTGCC
This sequence comes from Patescibacteria group bacterium, assembly GCA_024275695.1. Classification (GTDB taxonomy): domain Bacteria; phylum Patescibacteriota; class Gracilibacteria; order UBA1369; family PNNO01; genus JAJRYP01. The sequence continues at coordinate 18,303 of JAJRYP010000028.1, forward strand.
ACAACAATATGAATCATAGATAAATTTCTTGTATTTAACAAGAATTTTTGACATATTATAACGGCACAAGGAACATTTAAAAATTTATATATGACTAAAGAAAAAAACGATTATAAAAGAAAAGCTCTTGGACTTGTTTTTGGTTTAATTGGTATATTCCTGCTTCTTTTCGCAATATTCTATGGTATTTCAAGAATTTTCAGACCTCAGGAACTTTCAACAATGCTTCCACAGGATTCAACTATAGCCTTTGTTCAGATAAATATTAATCCGGGAAATGAACATGTTCAGCATTTTTATAACTCTCTTTCGGAGTATGAAGTTTACCGTCCGGACTCCATTAGTGCGCTTGCGGATGAATTTCTCGGAACGGATTTTAAAACAGATGTCGAGCCCTGGATAGGGAGGCAGATTGGTGTGGCGATAGTTGAAAAATCTCAAACCAAAGGCGAAACGGATACTTTGTTATTTATAGAGACACGCGATAAAAATAAAACAATTGATTTTATGCAATCAAGAGGACTTAAAGATCAGGAAGATTATGTTTTAAGTGAGGATTATAGAGGTGTAAATATTTATCGCTACGCTTTAAGTCAGACTTATCAATTTACATTCGTTAATAGTCATTTGGTTGTTTCAACAAGCCGGGATGCGCTTAAAAAAGTTATTGATAGCCACAAAGGAGACACCAAGAAGGTTGCCGGCGCATCCATATATCAAAAAGTTGCGCAGAATTTACCGATAAACACACTCCTTTTTACATATGTTGATTTCGATAAAGCTGTGGAATTTTTGAAAAACAACAATGAATTTATGAGTAAAAAAGGAAGAGATCTTCTTGCATTCGAGCCTTTTTTAAAACTGTATAAAGCGTTTGGAATTACAGTGATTATGGAAAATGAAAACCTCGCTGTCCAAACTTATACTTCCATTAATCGGGAGTATTTAAAAGGAGAAGATCTGCTTAAATTCAATAAAAAATTCAGAGCGAACCTTTTAAATTTAATGCCGCGAAACGTGAAATTTTATGCCGGCGGACTTAATCTCAAAGAGTAAATTTATAGATTTAGTGAACTTTTTAGTGCCGGCGGCGACGTTTCATATTTGATTTTTGAAGGAATGTTAAGAGCTCAAAAAAATCATTATTTCGGAAATGAAATTACACTCGAAGAAGATATTTATCCTCTGCTTGAAGGAGAATATGCATTTGCTATTACGGAGCTAAACGAAAACCTCGGAGTGACAATTCTTCTTGAACTTTCAGATCCGATTCGCGACAAAGATAACATCGAAAGTATTGCGGACAGTTTTATTAGAAAGAGCGCGATTCTGGCCCCGAAAGTAGTTGAAGTTGAACTTGAAGACGGAACAACTCTTGAGGAAATTCAAACAGTTCCGGAAGAAATTACCAGGTCAACCGAAGATTATCATGGTTATGAAATAAGCGTCCTTAAAGTCGGAGAAATGCCATGGGGCGTTTATTATATCATTATTGATTCAACTCTTGCCGTTACAACTCAAAAAGAACAACTTCAAAATGTTATTGATTTATTAACTGATTCAAGCGGAAGTTTTAGAAATGATCCGCTCTATAATCAGTCAATCTCCCCCGTGCTAAGAACAACGGATGAAGTTATGTTTGTAGATATCGCACATTTTTTTAAGAGCGTGAAAGAGGAATCGCCGCAGTGGGTTTCATCATATATTGAGCCATTTTCGTATTTGAGCACGGGTAAAAATTATTTTAAGGATGGCATTTCAACGATTCATTATATAAAAATCGATTAATGCCTGTTTTTCGAGACATAAAGCATCGTGACTCTCGCGGAATCCTTACACTTAAAAAACAAGGAGAAGCTCGGCATATGGAAAAAAGATCGCATGGTAATCTTCTGGATTTGTCGAATAAAAACAAAATTAAGCGCACCGAGGCTACAGAAACTGTTCAGGAAGAGCACATTTTTGTATCGAAAAAGGAGGACTTTGAAACTTCACGAAAATCATACAAAGATTTATTTCAAATGATTGTATTTGGAGTCGCAATTCTTTTTATCATCAATATTACTCATATCGGGGTTCAACTTTTTTCAATTGCCTCTGATGTTGAAGCAGATGCATTTAAAGGATATCAATATTTTGTTGATGGTGGGAAAGACGCTATTGATGCGAATTTCGGAAGCGCGGTTCAATATTTCGAAGCGGCGAGTAATGCGTTTGCCAAAGCACAGGAAAAGGTATGGTTTTTGGGAAATCAAAAACTAATCGAAACAAAGCAAAGTATCGGAGATAGTGCATATTCGCTTTTGAAAACCGGAGAATATTTATCCAATGCAGCTTCATATTTTTCTCAAGGTGTGAGCGGACTCCAGGAAATTCCCGTTTTGTTTTTGGAGTATAATACGCAAGCGGATAAAGAATTGAATACATCAAAAAAATCTCTTACTGAAAAATTAAAATCTTCCTTAACTCTCTTTAATTACGCCTTTGATGAAGTTGTCTTGGCGCAGGAAGAAATAAACAATGCAGGTTATTTAATATTACCAAAAAATCTTCGCGGCCATTTCGATATATTGTCAGGGCAACTAAACGATCTTGTTGTAACAATTCGGGAAATTCAAGAGCGTATTCCTGCGATTCTTACTATGCTTGGTGATCGTTATCCTCACAGATATCTTGTACTTCTTCAAAACAACACAGAGTCACGGCCAACGGGAGGTTTTATTGGAAGTTATTTAATTGTTGATGTGAATGACGGATATATTGAAAAAGCGGAATTTCATGATGTATACGAAAATGATGGGCAACTTCAGGAGTTTATAGAAGCGCCGGATGAAATTGCGGCATTAACGGATAATTGGCGCATGCGAGATTCGAATTATTCTCCACATTTCCCTTTATCGGCGGCAAAAGCGGCATGGTTTTTGGAAAAAGAAGAAGGTCCCGGGGTTGATAGTGTAATTGTAGTAAATCAAAGTATACTCGCGGATTTGTTGACACTTACGGGGCCGATAGAAGTTGAAGGTCTCTCGGCACCACTTACATCGAAAAATTACCATACGGTTCTCACATACATTGTTGAATCAAAACTTGATGGAGAAGAAACGCCTAAAGATGTTATTGGACGAATCATTCCACAGCTTCAATCAAAAATATACGATGTGGCATCATTTAAAAGTTTATTTACTGTTATTCAACAGGGTATTAGCCAAAAGTATATTATGGGGTGGTCAAAGGACGAGAAAGTGCAAAATTTCTTCCGGGATATTGGGATGAGCGGGGAAGTGGCAAAAGTTGAAAATGGCCAGGATTATTTTAGCCTTATTGCGATTAACGTAGGAGGAAACAAAAGCGATTTATATATGGATACGGAAATCATTCACGAAACAATGATTGAAAAAACGGGAGATTTAAGCGATAAAGTCACGATCACACGAAAGCACACATGGAATCCTAATGTTGTTTTAGATTGGGAAAAGCAATTAAAGCCGTTTGGATACACGAATCTGCCGGACTGGCTACAAAACATTCTCGGAAAAGGAACAAACAAATCTGTAATTAAATTATACTTACCGGCAGGCGTTGAACTTGAAGAAGCAATCGGCATCGAAAAAGATCAGGTAACAATAGGTTACGACGAAGAATTGGATAAAGCATTTATGTATTTTACAACTGAAGTTGCGGCGCAAAATGAAAGCGTAATAACATTGCGATACAAACTGCCGGAGCCGCTTCGATTGGGGACGATAGACGAGTATCGTTTGACGGTTCAAAAACAACCGGGTGCGTTAAAAGACGTAAAATTTATAAAACGTGTTATTCCTGATCCGCGAATTTCAAATTTCCGAAATTATCCGGAAGAAGTTGTATTCGTACAAGGAGATGTAATCGAATACGAAACAACTTTAAACACAGATCAACATTTTGCGTCACTGTGGGGGATTTAAGTAGTTAAAGCTTTCTTTTAAACATTTTCTCAAGTTCGTGAAAGCTTATCTTAACCATGGAAGGTCTTCCGTGAGGGCAGGTATATGGACGTTTCAATTTATCTAACTGTCTGATTAATGATGCCATTTCATCGAGGCTCAAATTTTTGCCGAACTTGATCGCGCTTCTGCAAGCCATATATTCTATTATCTTTTCCTGTGGATTTTTGACGGCTCGTGTTTTTTTATTATCCGCCAGATCACTTAATACATTCATAAGAATGTTGTCTATATCCTCTTTCGAAATTGGAGAAGGCACTGCGTGAATTATAAAAGTATTGCCGCCAAAGAGTTCCATTTCGAATCCGAGTTTATCGAAAACTTCTTTGTTTTCTGTGAAAATCTCAACCTCCATTGCAGAGAGCTCAATATTTTGAGGCATTAAAAGTTGCTGTTTTGGCGGCTCATCTTCTTCGTATTGATCCATCAATTCTTCGAATCTGATTCGTTCATGAGCCGCATGCTGATCAATCAAAACAAGTCCTTCATCATTTTCCGCCAAAATATATGACTTTGCTATTTGCGCAAGCGGCACCATGCTTAGAGTGGAAAGATCATCCTGTTTATATGAATATTTGTTCAGTCGTCCCGGAACAAAATTCTGGAATTTAGTATTTGGTTGCGCTATTTTTTTCGTGAACTCTATCGCTTGATTTACTGATTCTTGAGCCGATTTCTCGCGGGCGTGGAGTGTTTGATTGCCGGACAACCGATAGTTGCTCGGCGAAGTATGGTTGCTAAGCAAACCTACTTTACTCGATAACTCCGACATCAAAACATTCTTTTCAAGGCTTACTTTGGCCGCGTTTTGCAAAATATTAAAAAGTTTAGACTGATTTAAAAATCGGATCTCAAGCTTTCTCGGATGTACATTCACATCAATCAACTTCGGATCAATCCGAATATTAATTGCGTAGAAAGGCTTTTTCCCATCCATCAAAAGTGAATGATAACTTTCCCCCAGAGCATAACTAAAAAGCGGATGCGAAATATGGCGATTATTCACAAAAAGATACTGATGCCTCGTTCCTCTTCGTCCAAGTTCCGGCTTACCAATAAACCCTTCAATCGAAATCTCGGTGCCGCCGTAAAAAATCGGAATACAATTATTTGCGGTATTTTTTCCGAGCACGTCACGAATTCTATCAATCATTTCATTTGCTTTTGGATATTCAAATGAAGCTTTTTCATCGTGAACCAGTTTGAAATGAATATCGGGATACGCTAGTGCTATGGTCTGAAAAACCTTTAATACATGCTGGTATTCAGTTGAAGGTGTCTTTAAATATTTCTTGCGTGCGGGAGTATTGTAAAAGAGATTTCGGACTTCGATACCGGTTCCGTTCATGCAAGAATACTCTTCATGTTTCTCAATCGTGCCACCAAGGCAAAAAACCTTCGTTCCAATATCAGCGTCAATTGTTTTTGTCTGCAAAATAATATGCGAAACCGATGCGATACTCGCAATAGCCTCTCCGCGGAAACCCATCGACGAAATGTTAAAAAGGTCATCTGTTTCAGTGATTTTGCTGGTCGCGTGACGCTCGAAAGCAAGGCGCGCATCTTCAAAGTCCATACCTTTCCCATTATCTGTGATTCTGATCATTTCGTCACCGGCACCAATAACTTCAAGAGTAATCCTGTCCGCACCGGCATCAATCGAATTCTCGAGAAGCTCTTTAACAACAGACGCAGGTCTTTCTACCACTTCACCCGCAGCTATTTGATTAACTAGATTTTCCGGCAATATTTTTATGAGAGACATTGGCAAATTAATTAGATTTCTTCTTCAATTCGTCTAGTTTCTGCAAAGCTTCAAGAGGTGTCAAACTGTTCACATCAATTGTATCCAGCTCCTCTTTCATCTTTGAAAGGTGACGAGTTTTTCTTTCAAATTCTTCAATAAGCGCGGCATTTCCAAATAAATCCATCTGATCTTCATTCGTACGCTCCTTATGATCGCGCGCTGTTTTTTGAATATTCTGATCGACAACATCTTCTTCAAGATCTTTCAAAATATGCTTCGATTGTTCAACAACTTCCTTTGGAAGACCGGCAAGACGCGCTACTTCAATTCCGTAACTCTTGTTGATTCCGCCTTTTTCAAGTTTATATAAAAACAATACCGGGCCGTTTTTTTCCTTAACGGAAACACAATAATTTTGTGCATGAGGGAGACTTTCGACAACCGCAATAAGTTCATGATAATGAGTTGCAAACAGAGTTTTTGCCTGAATATTGTTGTGAATATACTCGGTGATCGCCCATGCAATACTCACACCGTCGTAAGTGGAAGTTCCGCGCCCGATTTCGTCCAAAATGATTAAACTTTTCGAAGTGGCGTTATTCAAAATATTTGCCGCTTCTTGCATTTCAATCATAAAAGTACTTTGACCTTTAACAAGATTATCTGAAGCACCGACACGAGTGAAAATACGATCAACAAGACTGATTCTTGCCTTGTCCGCCGGCACAAAACTTCCGATATGCGCCATTAATACAATCAAGGCAGTTTGTCTTAAAATGGTAGATTTCCCGCCCATATTGGGACCTGTAATCAAAAGGAGTCGATTTTCTTTTTGGTCAAGCATCATATCATTCGGAATAAAATTAGACGAAAAAGTCATCTTTTCCACAACCGGATGTCTGCCGGCTTTTATTTCAATACTTCCATTTTCATGAATTTCAGGTTTAACATAATTATTCCGTATTGAGGTATAAGCAAGCCCGCAAAGTACATCGAGCGTTGCGAAAACCCGGGCATTTTTTTGAATTTCATTTATATATTTCAATACTTCTTTGCGAACTTGCATGAAAAGTTCATATTCAATATCGATAATTTTTTCCTCGGCATTCAGAATTTTTTCTTCGTACTCCTTAAGTTCGGGAGTAATAAAACGTTCCGCGTTCACAAGTGTTTGTTTGCGGATATAATCTTCGGGTATATGTTGCAAATTTGCTTTACTAACTTCAATATAATATCCAAAAACTTTATTATATTTAACTTTCATAGACGAAATTCCGGTTCGCTTAATTTCTTTTTCTTGCAAATCCTTAATAAAATTTTTGCCCTCACGACTAATAGCTTTGAGTTCATCAAGTTCCTTGTTGTATCCATCTTTAATCATTCCACCTTCACGCACAATAAGAGGCGGCTCATTTTCAATTGCTTTATCAATAAGCGCAATAAGCCTTTCAAGCTCATTAAAAGAATTTTGAAGATGAGTAAGGAATGATGATTTAACTTGTTTCAGTAACGCTTTAATTTCAGGAATTTTTTGAAGTGACGATTTAAGTGCCACCAGATCTCTCGCATTTCCCGAACCCAAACTTAAACGAGCCATCACACGTTCAATATCAAGAACATCTTTCAAGAGAGTTCTAACATCTGAAAGCAGCCCGGAATTTTGAATGAATTCTTCGATTGAATCTAACCGTCCTTGAATATCTCTTTTATTCAGAAGCGGATGTGTAAGCCAAAATTTCAACAAACGTCCTCCCATTGAAGTTAGTGTTGAATCGATGACGGAGAGCAAAGATCCTTCTTTTTGTTGATCGCGAAGAGTGTATAAAAGTTCAAGATTTCTAAGCGTTGCCTCGTCCATCGGCATGTACTCGTCGGTAAAGAAATATTTAACTTTTTGAATATGTTTAAGGTCGTTCTTTTGAGTTTCAAAAAGATAGTTGAACAAGAATCCCGCCGCGTTCACGGCAATCTCATGATTATCCAGTCCAAATCCGGTTAACGATTTCACTTGCATATGATCTTTCAAAGTCTCCCGAGCATCCTTGAAAGTTTCAAAAGAGAAAAAGTAAGTGTGTTCAAATGAATCTTTAAGAATAGTTCCAAGATCGTTTTCGTAAATTTCAGGAGGCAGAATACACTCAGTTGGATTAATTTTTGCAAGTTCGGTAAAAAGATCGTTTTGACTGTTGATCTGCGTAGTTGCAAAACTACCGGTTGTGATATCGGCATAAGCAAAGCCAAAAACATCCCCCTTGCTAACAACGCTTGCTATATAATTGTTCTGTTTCCCATCTAAAATCGATTCGCTGAAAGTAGTTCCCGGGGTTACAACCCGCGTAACTTCACGTTGAACAATACCGGGAAGTTTAGGATCACTAACTTGATCGCAAATCGCAACTTTCTCACCGTGTTTGGTAAGTTTTGCCAGATAATTTTCAATCGCGTGGTAAGGAACTCCGCACAAAGGGATTTTTGAATCGCCTTTGCTGCGCGAAGTTAAAGTAATATCCAGAATCTTTGAAGCTTTCACGGCATCATCACCAAACATTTCGTAAAAATCGCCTAAACGGAAAAGTAAAATACAGTCTGAGTATTGCTTCTTTATCTCTTCATATTGAGCCATCATCGGGGTCGCCATGCTTCGTTTGACAAGTTAAAAACCTTAGCGGGGTTCAACTATAGCGAACGCACCTATCACGCGTCAATATCACTTTAGTAGCGGAAAAACATCAATTGCGGGCTCCTCATACGGATGAACTTTTTTAACCGCTTCAACAATGCTTTTTACCTTATCAATGGAGCAAATAGTTTCGATTTTTTCTTCCTCGACTTGCTCAATCGCTCCGGGCTTGCCAATAAAAGGTTGCGTACCTTTAAGCCCGCGAAACCTGCCGATGCCTTTTGTAGAGAAGGAACAATAGTCATAATTTCCGATATGTCCCGCGGAGTTTTCCGCAAGCACTTTGCGAATTTTATCGGCATGAGTAATTGGTGCAAATACGGCAATTTTTGCGAATTTAAATTCCATGTTTCAATCTTACCACATCGCAATCTGCCCATCCATTCTATAACAAGTTTTCTTTAACGACTTCCTCCATGCACGCATTCGTTGTACCAAAGTACGTTTTTTTAAATTTGTCGGAAAGGCTTTAACAAACCAAAGCCTGGGAGCGCGTGATAGTTTGATATTCATGATTTTTAGGGTTAACAAATATTATTCGTCGTATAAAAAACGATAAAAATGATTGGCCGGCAACTGATTTTTAGAGAGGAGTTCGCTTTGCTCACGCTTGCGCTTCGTCTTAACTCAGTGGGACACTCAAGCTTCACTCCGTGTCTGACGATAGCTAATAGTACCGTATTAATCCCGTTACAACTCCCTGGACGAAAAGATCGTGTTCGGGATATATATTTTCATAGGCGGGATTTTCAGCTTTTAAGTAAATCTTGCCTCCTTCGTTCATATAACGCTTAACAGTGTTTTGATTGTCAACAAGTGCAATAACGATATCCCCGGTGCGTGGTTGCTTTTTCGAATTAACAATAACAATGTCGCCATCAAAAATACCGGCATCAATCATGCTTTCCCCCGTAACTTTTAATAAAAAATGATCTTCCTCTTTTTTAACAATGTCTTGACCAACGTCATACCAGGATTCAATGTACTCTTCCGTTAAAACAGGCCCGCCCGCCGGAACAAATCCAAGAAGCGGCAATTTAATCGTCACGGATTCAAGACGCTTTTTAACGCTATCCAGAATCTTGATTCCACGAGGAGTGTCGTCTTTGGAAATGTATCCTTTTTCTTTTAAAGCTTTTAAATGCTTTAGAATACTGTTATCGGAACTAACCCGAAAATGTTCTCGCATTTCGCGGAGAGTTGGAGAAGATCCATGCTTTAATTGATATTTTTCAATAAATTTAAGCACCGCCTCCTGTTTTTCCGTTAAAATTTCCATAAGTAAAAATTATAATGAGTTCGCTTTACTCACGTTTGCGCTTCGCCTTAGCTCAGCGGGACATTCAGCTTTGCTTCATGTCCGAGTGAGTGTACGCTCACATTGTAGGTGAGGACGCACTCACCGTCAAGGCTATTTTATATTTTGAATCTTTTTGGCATTTTTATTTTTAATAAGCCATAAAAGGAACCATAACGATCCACCTAACAACACAACATTCAAATATGCCAAATTAAAATCTCCACCCATTCCGGAACTAAAATAATTAAACAAAGAATGCAAAACTACCGCTATTCCCAACCCATTCACCCACAAAGCCTTCTTTTCGACCTTCCCCAAAATATAATAATACCCGGCAATGCCGGAGAAAATAGTATGAGCCAACATCGTTCCAAAACCTCTAGCAAGATAAGTCCCGTAAAGCTCGGCACCTTTTTCCGCAAAGGCAATATACTGCGCGAAATAATAAATGTTTTCAACAAACGCAAAACCAAGAGCAATACAAACCGCATAAATCACACCATCAATAATTTGATTCACATTAATCGCACGCGCGCTTGTCAATTTCATCAAAACTGCAAGTTTCACAAATTCCTCTACAAACGCCAGTACAACAAACAGCGACGTGACATTCGAAACAACCGGCCTGTCATAATTTTCAAAAATATATGCAATTGCCACAAGCCCGCCCGCGACAATCATTCCAAAAACAAAAGCCTTGACCATTAATCTTAAAGGCTCCGGTTCTTTAGAATCTTTAATATAGTAAAAGTATCCCCAAAAAAGTACGGGAGGAAACGCAAGCAGGAGAACGTTTAAAATCTGAATTATATCCATATTGTTTTGGTGATTTCGAACGATACACACGAACAGACTCGGTGAAAGAGTATCGAAGCAAGTCTATTCGAATTCAAAAATATACTTGCGTTTATACCTCATAAGAATCGCAGGCAAGATATTGAAAGGATTTTTAATAACGTTATTATGATGCCTCACCTTTTTATTATAGTCAGACGAAAGCGCTGTAATTTCTTTGGCGATATCGGTGAATTCCTTTTTAAGTTCCAGAAAATTAGTGCTTTTCCCAAGTGCTTCATAAGTAGATCCTAAGTGAATCAATTGTTTAATATGATTGCTTAAATCATGTTCAACTATCATTTTACTCGCACCGGCCTTAACATTTTTTTCTGCCCGCGCACGAATTTCAATTGTCTTATCAATCAATTCTTTATGTTTCGCTAAATCTGTTTCCGGCACAAATAGTCGTACGGTTTCAATTAAATTTGGGATAAGATCCTGACGATATTGAAGTTTGTC
>JAJRYP010000029.1 GCA_024275695.1 Patescibacteria group bacterium
GGCACAACCGAGGCTGCTTTAAATCATTTGGAAAGTGCTTCCGATATAATTGCCGAAGCAATCGAGAAGGCGAAAAATCGTTCCAAAGAACTTAATCAATAATATTATGAATGATCTAAATACTCAGCTTGTCCGGGTGCGAGAAGCAAGTCGAGAACTTATAAATCTTTCCGAAGAAAGCATTAATCGAGTTTTAAATGATGTTGCCGTGCAAATAATTGCGGAGTCGCAAATGCTGCTTGAAGCAAACAAGAAAGATCTTGAAAAAATGAACATTGAGGATCCGAAATATGACCGACTCAAACTAACCGAAAAACGCCTTCACGGCATTGCCTGTGACATGAGAAACGTAGCGGGGCTTGAATATCCCATAGGCCGCGCGCTTGAGGAAAGAACACTTAAGAATGGACTGCATTTAACGAAAACCAGCGTACCACTCGGAGTAATCGGAATTATTTATGAAGCGCGGCCCAACGTAACTTTCGATGTTTTTTCCCTTTGTTTTAAATCAGGAAACGCATGTGTTTTAAAAGGCGGGAGCGACGCATATCATTCCAATCTTGCAGGCGTGCAATTAATACATAAAGTGCTTGAGAAGCACGGAATTAATACAAGCTGCGTTCATTTACTATCGCCTGATCGCGAAGAAGTAACAAAAATGCTTCAGGCAGATAAATACATAGATGTAATAATTCCACGCGGGAGTTCCACGCTCATTAATTTTGTTCGGGAAAACTCAAAGATTCCCGTTATCGAAACCGGAGCCGGAATAGTTCATACTTATTTCGACGAAAGCGCCGACCTTGAAATGGGCAAAAAAATTATTGAAAATGCTAAAACACGACGCGTTAGCGTTTGTAACGCATTGGACACTTTGGTAATCCATGAGAGGCGTCTGGATGACTTACCGGATATCGCGGGACCACTGGCAGAAAAAAAAGTGGAAATCTTTGCAGATGAAAAAGCATACGCCGCAATTAAAGATTCGTACGCCGAAGAACTTCTAAATCATGCGAAAGAGGAAGATTTTGGAATAGAATTTTTATCTTTGAAAATGTCGATCAAGACAGTTGGTTCGCTCAATGAGGCAATTGAACATATTACAAAATACAGTTCAAAACACAGCGAAGCGATCATTGCTTCGGATTCGGAAGTTGTTGAAAAATTTTTGAAAAATGTCGATGCCGCGTGTGTCTATGCAAATACATCAACAGCTTTCACAGACGGCGCGCAATTCGGACTTGGCGCGGAAATCGGCATAAGTACACAGAAATTACACGCTCGCGGACCGATGGCACTTAAAGAACTTACCAGTTACAAATGGATCGTGCGCTCAGATGGACAAATACGTGAAAAATAGATTGCACTTCAATGTATATACATTGTATAATGAATGTAGATTTAATCTTCAAATAATATGCTCACAACTATACTTAAATGGGGTAATAGCTTCGCAATCAGATTGTCAAAGCCTTTTGCCGATCAACTTGGTTTATCCAAAGACAGTAAAGTTGAAATTGTCCTTGAAAAGGACAAAATTATTATAAAAAAGCCAAAGCCGGAGTACGATTTAAAGAAAATGATACTAAAGGTAAATGATGCAAATATTCATAAAGAAACCGATACCGGAACGATAACCGGCAAAGAAATATGGTAAAAAATTATATTCCCAAAAGAGGTGATATTGTTTTTATAAACTTTAATCCTCAAACAGGTAAAGAACAAGCAGGCAAAAGACCGGCCTTGGTGCTTTCTCCAACAATTTATAATAAAAAAACAGGGCTGGCATTAATGTGTCCCATAACAAGCCATGTCAAAGGCTATCCTTTTGAAGTTATACTTCCAAAAAAATCAAAAACTCAGGGTGTCATATTATCGGATCATATTAAAAACTTGGACTGGCAAAAGAGAAAAGCAAAGTTCGCAGAGAAAATACCCAAAGAAATATTAAACGAAGTTATAAAAAAATTTAATACACTATTAGTATAACTCCCCCCTTCTTTATGAAACTCGCCCAATGGGATCGAAGACTCCACATTCGGATAAAGCAAGGGAACGTCTCTAAGAGTTTCTACATCGGAGACCTGAAATAAAAAAATTAAAGTTATTTTTGACCTTCAAAATAGCCATGTTACAATGGGGTCTGATATTCCCTTTATTTTGTAACAAACAAATTCATGCAATTTTTTCTGGACACGGCCAACCTTGAAGACATTAAAAAATATTTCGAATGGGGCGCTTTAGATGGAGTAACCACAAATCCTTCTCTTATCGCAAAAGAAGGAGTTTCTCTTGAAAAAAGAATTAAAGAAATTGCAGAAGTTGTCGATGGTCCCATTAGTACGGAAGTCGTTTCAACAGATGCGGCAGGAATGATTGAAGAAGCTCGTAAATTCGCGAAATGGCATAAAAATATTGTCGTAAAAATCCCTATGATTGAAGAAGGCGTGAAAGCCTTAAAAATTCTTAGCGCAGAAGGAATTAAAACAAATGTAACTCTTGTTTTTTCTTCCGGTCAAGCAATTATAGCGGCAAAAAACGGAGCAACTTATTTAAGTCCTTTTGTTGGACGTCTTGATGATATTTCTGAAGATGGCATGGCTTTAATTCATGAAATCGTAACTATATATAAGAACTACGACTACAAAACAAAGGTGCTTGCGGCAAGCATCAGGCATCCAAGGCACGTGATTGAATCCGCCCAGCTTGGTGCCGATGTTGCAACCATTCCACCGGCAATATTTGAAAAATTAATTAAGCATCCACTCACCGATAAAGGTCTTAAAGCCTTTTTGGATGACTGGGAGAAAGTTAAAAAACTGCAAGTATGATTAAACTAAATACACATAATTCACGCTGCCGGGTTGCTCCTGAATTAGTTGAAGTTAGCGAACATCTCGTAAAACTTGAAGAAAAGGATCAAGGCTTTTACAAAGTTATAGACGATCCGGTTGACCACATTTTAGATTTTGCAAAGTCTGTAAAAGACAAATACGACCACATCGCAGTTCTGGGTATCGGAGGTAGTGCGCTTGGGACTATTTGTCTCAAACAAGCGCTTGGTCATCTATATAAACCTTCAAAGCTACATGTCCTTGATAATATAGATCCCGCTTTAATCGCGGAGCTGGATGATGTTATTGACTACCGGAAAACACTTTTCATAGTAATTTCCAAATCCGGCGGGACCCCTGAAACAGTTTCACAATATTTTTATTATAGAAAAAAATGTGATGATAAAGGTCTCGCGGCAAAAAATCATTTTGTATTTATAACCGGCAGAAAAGGACTTCTTCGTGAAACTAGCGAAAAAGAAGGCATTAAAACATTTGATATCCCCGAAAATGTTGGAGGAAGATTTTCCGTGTTAACTTCGGTTGGACTTCTGCCCGCGGCTCTAATCGGAATTGACATCGAAGCTTTGCTTGAAGGAGCGCGTAAAATGCGTGAGAGTTTTCTTAATAAAGATTTTGAAAAGAATTTACCGGCCCGGCTTGCAGCCATACAATATATGCATTCGTTTACCGAAAAGCGAAATATTAACGTGATAATGCCATATTCGGAGCGTCTAATTAGATTCGCGGACTGGTACAGACAGCTTTTGGCGGAAAGTATCGGTAAAAAAAAGGATGTTGGTTTAACACCGGTAAAAGCCCTTGGAGTAACAGATCAGCATTCACAAACTCAACTTTATATGGATGGTCCAAATGACAAGTTATTCATATTTATTAAAGTGGAAAATTTAGGACCGAATCTTGAAATCCCTGTTTTAGATGAAAGCGTAAATTACCTAAAAGGTGTAACTTTCGATAAACTAATGCATACGGAAATGGAAGGGACAATTCAAGCACTTAAGCATAATGAAAGATCAAGTGTCACCATAACTGTTCCCGAAGTTAACGAAAAAACTTTAGGTGAATTATTTATGCTTTTTGAAGGAGCAACCGCATTCCTCGGAGAGTTTTATAAAATCAACGCATTCGACCAACCGGGCGTGGAACTTTCAAAAAAACTAACCAAAGAACTTTTAACAAAAAGATAAATGCAAAACATTCCTGTTTTAACCGGTCCTCTTTCATCCGATCAGATTGACTTCCAAAAAGCTTTCGCGAATTCTTGTCGTAATTCAATCATCGCGATGCTTAAAAATTCACAAAGCGGACATCCCGGCGGATCTCTTTCAACAATTGACTACTTGTCGCTTCTTTATACATTTGTGATTAGTCAAACGGGAGAAAATGTAATCGTTTCAAACGGACATATTTCACCCGCGGTTTATAGCGTACTCGCCGAACTTGGCTATATCCCAAAAAACGAGGTGATCGCAAATTTCAGAAAAGTGAATACTAGATACGAAGGTCATATCACAAGGCATGTTGATGGAATTTTATATGGAACAGGCCCTCTCGGGATAGGCGTTTCCGTCGCGGCCGCGATGGCATGGGCGGAAAAACATAACAAAACAGGTAAAAAAGTTTACGGAATTATGGGAGACGGAGAAGCACAGGAAGGTCAAGTCCACGAGATGATTCTTTTTGCAAAC